>DTUI01000089.1 GCA_012964205.1 Candidatus Thioglobus sp. | reverse complement strand
AACTACAATTTAATTTTAAATTTGACCCGCTCCTTGCCGTCTTTTGATTGTTCTAAAATAACTTTGTCATTTTTAATGTCGTAATCAAGTGTGCCACCACTAAACTTATCAAATCCTTGTATTAAGTGAGCCTTACCGCGCAACTGCACAATCTCTTTTTTAATTAGATAATTGATTTTAATGGCTCCAGCCTCAATAAATCGAGAACGATTCGGCTGATTTTGCTTGTAATAAGCAAGCTTCTTCTTGCTGCCTATTGCTAAGACTTTAGTCACTTCTTTCTGATTACTATATAGCTCAATCTTATCGGCACTCAACATCAAAGAACCCTGTGAAACTTTGGCATCACCAGTGTAAGTACTCAGACCTTTACGCTCATCAATTACCACGGTATAGGCCTTTACCTGAATAGGCTGCTTCGCATCATCAGGCAGTGCATACACACCAAAAGATGCACAATATAAATAAATCAAAAATACTCTATTCATAACGACCTACAACACCACCTGTTAATTTTATCTTTTGGTTCTTTGCATCATAATGCATACCAATTGCGCTAATATCAGCCACCTTAGATTGGTAACGAATACTTTCTTTAGTTCGATACACTTCGCCACCCTTTGATTGATCAATGCTCAAATTTTTGGTATTAATTTTAGAGCCTGATTTTTGCAATATCTCAACCTTGCCAGCAAGCGTTAATAACTCTGTTTGCATGTTGAGGTCAATGCCAGATGAGTAAATCTTGTTATATTTAGCCAAATACGATGTATCCTCCTCAGAATAATAATGCTTCTTTCCATTAGACTGATCAATATTCAAATTTTTGGTTAATATTCTTTGTCCGCCATCTTGGTAGATCACTGTTTTCCCGGTTAATTTCAGTTTATCTTGCTTGGTATGCATGTGCATCCCTTGAGCAATAATCTTTCCTCGCTCACCTAGATATGTCACTTTCTTATGGCTCACCAGGTCGTCTGTTTTTGTGCCAATAATAAGCTCTTCTGTATTTATTTTATGAGTAACGCCACTATTAGAGTGAATATCCACTTCTTCTGTAAATTTAATTTCACCACTGTCTAAATAATTCGCTCGTTGAGCGCTCAATACATAATTTTCTTTTCCTGACTCATCATAGGTAGTCACCCTAGGATCTAACAATAAAGCAGGGCGATTTTTAAAATTAAAATAACTTTTCGCTTCAACAAAATGAGAAAGAATTTGACGATCGTCAAATTCTTGCAAAGAGAATTGATTAATTTTTTCTAAATAAGACACCTCTTGTGCCATAATCTCATTCTCAGTCAACACTGGATCCACTTCATCAGACGAGTTAGATAATAATTTTATCAAAATCAACATAGCGCCAATAATCACTATAATGAATAAGGTGATAATTAAATTACTTCTAAACTGAAAGTTCATATCTATTCATGAATCAAAAAATTTCTGGCATTTACGCTATCACGCCCAACAAAATACTCGAGTTTGACGCTGTAGAAAAAGCCATGGTTATGCATAAAATTAGCATACT
>DTUI01000088.1 GCA_012964205.1 Candidatus Thioglobus sp. | reverse complement strand
ATCCTTATTTAAGTTATTTTGAAGGCGATGGTGCGGTTGAGCATATTTGCCATGTGGCAACCGGATTAGACTCTTTAGTCTTGGGTGAGCCTCAAATCTTAGGTCAACTCAAAGACGCTTACCACGCCGCTAAAAAAGCAAGCACACTCAACAAATTATTAGAAAAACTATTTCAACACGCTTTTTCAACCGCTAAAAAGGTTAGAACCGATACAGGAATTGGATCTTCTCCTGTTTCTGTAGCCTATTGCGCCGTTAAGCTGAGTGAGAAAATTTTTGCCGATTTAACTGAGCAAACAGTGATGCTAATTGGTGCAGGCGAAATGATCGAGTTATGTGCACAACACCTCAATCAAAAAGGTGTTAATAATATGATTGTCGCCAATAGAACAGTTAAAAATGCAGAAAAAATTGCCTCACTTTATGGTGCTAGAGCAGTTAGCCTTAAGCAGTTTTCTGACTTGATTCACGAAGCGGATATTATTATTTCCTCTACTGCTGCCTCTGTACCTATTATCGGCAAGGGCCTGATTGAAACTGCGCTCAAACTGCGAAAGCATAAGCCTATGTTTATGCTAGATATCGCCATTCCAAGAGACATTGAACCTGAAGTTTCTCAGCTGGATGATGTGTTTTTATATACTATTGATGATCTGCAACAGGTGGTGAACGATAATATCGATTCTCGACAAAGAGAAAAAACACTGGCTGAAGAAATTATCGTTGGCCAAAACAAAAAGTTTGATAACTGGTTGGCCGCATTGCCAAATGAACAAGTCATTCAAGATTACCGTCAAAATGCCTATAAAATTAAAGAGACGGCAGTTGAAGCAGCGCTCAAAAAACTCAAAAATGGTGGAGATTCAGCAGCAATTATTAATCAATTAGCTGACCAGTTGACCAATAAGTTGTTACACACACCTTTTGGCAACATTAAACAAGCCTCTACTGAACAACTAATCCAGTGTGAAGGCTGCATCCCTAAAAACAAAACTAAAAAATCATGAATACTTCTATTCTGACTAAACTTGAACAATTATCCATGCGTCTAGAAGAAGTAGGTGTCATGCTGTCTGACCCTGCAGTGGCATCAGATCAAAACAAATTCCGCGAACTGTCTA
Source organism: Candidatus Thioglobus sp. (assembly GCA_012964205.1). Lineage (GTDB taxonomy): Bacteria > Pseudomonadota > Gammaproteobacteria > PS1 > Pseudothioglobaceae > Thioglobus_A. The sequence goes on along the minus strand of DTUI01000088.1, from coordinate 430 downwards.
TTGAGTATTCACAACTAACACCAGTTAACGAACAGTTCTCTCAATACTTAGCCACACAAGCAGACATCGAGGCGGCTGAAACCATGCTGCTAGAAGATGATGATGAAATGCGTGCCATGGCCAAAGAAGAAATATCAGAAGGCAAAGCCAAATTAGAACAGCTCGATTTAGAACTTAAAAAATCCCTACTACCTAAAGATCCAAATGACGCTCGCAACATTATTATTGAGATTAGGGCAGGCACTGGTGGTGACGAAGCATCAATATTTTCAGGCGACTTATTTAGAATGTATTCTCGCTATGTTGAAAAACAAAAATGGCAAATAGAAGTGATGAGCTCTAACGTTGGTGACCATGGCGGCTTTAAAGAAGTTATTGCCCGCATTAGTGGTGATAACGTTTATGCAAAACTCAAATTTGAATCTGGTGC
>DTUI01000087.1 GCA_012964205.1 Candidatus Thioglobus sp. | reverse complement strand
TATGATTTGATCAGCTGTTGGCTGAATATCGCTCACGCATTTAATGTCAGTTTCAGTGATAACACCTAGATCTTTATCTTGCACAAGTAGGCCGCCAGTTACACGTTTGTAATCAAGTGACGGTTGGGCATTGGATAAGTCACCACATTCTAAGGCGCGAACATTTTTCTTGGCTGACAACACTTCTTTAGCGTCAGCATCAACACTAGGTGCAATGATAACTTCAACAAATTGCTTGTCAATGATATCTTGCGCTGTGTTTTTGTCTAGTGGGCGATTGAATGCAATGATGCCGCCAAATGCAGATGTTGGATCAGTTTTAAAGGCATCTAAATAAGCGGCATGTATGTCTTTTCTGACGGCAACGCCACAAGGGTTAGCGTGTTTGACAATCACACAAGCGGGCTTATCAAAGCTACGAACACACTCTAGGGCTGCATCAGCATCCGCCATGTTGTTGTATGACATTTCTTTGCCTTGAAATTGTGAGCTTGATGCAACGCAAGCTTCTGCGATATTTTTTTCAACATAGAAAGCTGCATTTTGATGTGGGTTCTCACCGTAACGCATGGATTGTACTTTGTGAAATTGCAGATTCATGGTATTAGAAAATCCATTCTCTCCTTTGCCTAAATAGTTAGCAATAGCACCATCATATTGTGCGGTATGCTCAAAGGTCTTTAATGCTAGTTTGGTACGAGTTTCAAGTGTGGTATCGCCAGAGTTGTTAATTTCATCGATAACAACTTGGTAGTCTGATGCATCTACAACGACTGTAACTGATGCATGATTTTTAGCACTAGAGCGCAACATGGCAGGGCCTCCAATGTCAATGTTTTCAATTGCATCTTCTAATGTGCAGTCAGGATTGGCAATGGTTGCTTGAAAAGGGTAAAGATTAACTACCACAAGATCAATTGGCTTAATATCATTCTGCGCCATTACCTCTTCATCAAGTCCGCGACGAGCCAAGATGCCACCATGAATTTTTGGATTAAGGGTTTTAACACGACCCGCCATCATTTCAGGAAAGCCTGTGTAGTCTGATACTTCGATAACTGGAATGCCTTGCTCAGCAAGTAATTTTGCTGTACCGCCAGTTGAAAGAATTTCAATATTTTTACTGCTTAAAAATTGAGCAAGTTCAGTAATACCGGTTTTATCAGAAACACTGATTAAAGCGCGTTTTATAGACATGTTATTCCTTTGTATGTTGGAGATGATTTACAAAGGATATTATAGAGTTTTAGAGCTTGTAGAGTTCGATTTTTTTCTTCAGTGTGCCACGATTAATGCCGAGCACGCGTGAGGCCTCACTTTGGTTGTTATCCACTAAATCTAGAACAAATTTAATCACAATAAGGTCTACTTCATTAACAACCATTTTGTATACGCCAGAAGCTTGCTCGCCATCGAGTTGCTCGAAATAGCGAGAAAGCTTTGCATTGATACAAGCAGGTAAATCCGTTGAGCTCATAGCTGGCTTAAATAGTCCTTTAAAATATTAAATTGCTGTTTGCGTTCAGTGACTTTGTTAATGGTTTTCCAAAACTGCTGAACATGATTTTCATCAAGGTGCGTAGCATACCAAAGAATATGCTTCCTGGCGAGCCTCAATCCCAAAAAATCCCCATAAAATTGATGAATTTGTTGAATATGCTGAAGAATGGTGGATTTTTTAATCTCAAGTGGTACAGGGTCGTTTATTTTTCCTGTTTTTAGATAGTGATTAATTTCGGCAAAAATCCAAGGATTGCCTTGAGTGGCTCGACCAATCATCACACCAGATGCTTTAGTGTACTCAAGTACTTGCTGAGCTTTTTTAGCGCTGATAATATCGCCATTAGCAATAACGGGAATATCCACTTGGCTAACTACAGTTTTAATGGTGTCGTATTCAGCCATGCCATTGTATTTGTCTTCTTTTGTGCGCCCATGAACACTTAGCATTTGAATGCCCGCTTGCTGTGCAATTTGTGCGATGGTTGGTGCATTTTTATTATCAACACTCCAGCCCGTACGCATTTTGAGTGTCACTGGAATATCCACTGCATTAACAACAGCCTCTAAAATTTCTTTAACCAATTTCTCATCTTGCATGAGTGCTGATCCAGCAGCCTTATTGCAAACTTTTTTCGCAGGACAGCCCATATTTATGTCAATAATATCAGCACCATATTCAACTGCCTTTTGTGCAGAAGTCGCTAATTCTTGCGCTTCTGATCCAGCAATTTGAATGCTAATTGGTGCAGATTCACCTTCAAAGTTTAATCTATATTTTGATTTATTTGTATTGAGTAAGTGCTCTTGTATGACCACCATTTCTGAGGTGGTAAGGCCAGCACCAAGAGATTTACACAGCATTCTAAAGGGCTTGTCACTAGTGCCAGCCATAGGCGCTAACAGCACGGATGAATTTAGTTGGTAAGGTCCAATTTGAATTGACACAATGTGGTTTTATTTTTGTGCTTTTCGAGTTTTTTCAAGCAAGCGTCTTTGCTTAAGCTTGGATAAATGATCAACAAATAAAATACCATCTAGGTGATCAATTTCATGCTGAATGCAAACACCAAGTAACTCTTGCGCTTCAAGCTCAAACTCTTCGCCATTCTCATTTAAAGCCTTAACTTTAATATGATTGGCGCGAGTAACGCATTCATAGTAATCAGGCACAGATAAACAACCTTCATCCCATTCAAGCTCACCATCTTTTTCAATGATTTGGGGATTGATCAAGCATAATGGCTGAGATTTATCATCTGATGTATCAATGACAATTAGTCGAACATGATGATCTACTTGGGTTGCTGCTAATCCGATACCAGGTGCTTCATACATGGTATCAAACATATCTTTAACCAAGGTTCGAATAGTGTCATCCACCTTTTCAATAGGCGCAGCCTTGGTGCGAAGACGCTTATCTGGATAATGTAATATTGGTAGTATCATGGTTCTATTATAGTGTTTTTTGCAATTTTAGATTGCATAGGATGGTCTTCATTGAAATGCAGTCCTCGACTTTCATGTCTAGAAAGGGCTGATTGAATGATAATTTGAGATGTTTTTACCAAATTTCTAAGCTCAGTTAAATCACTAGAAATTAAGTATAGGCTGTAATACTCGTCAACTTCAGTTTCAATTTGCTCGAGTCTGTGCTTGGCATAATTAAGACGTCTATCTGATCGAACAATACCAACAAAATTCCACATAATTGAGCGAACTTCATCCCACAAATGAGAGACTACCACTTTTTCTTTAGAGGCTGCAACTCGTGAAGCATCCCATGGTTCAGATTGAAAATAGACAGAGTCTAGCGTTTGTTGATTGATGTCGTGGGCGCAAGACTTGGCAAACACAATGCATTCTAATAGTGAATTGCTGGCCATTCGATTTGCACCATGAACACCAGTATGCGCCACCTCGCCAACTGCATATAAATTTGCAAGATTGGTTTTTCCATGTAAATCTGTGTTGATACCACCACAAGTGTAGTGTGCTGCCGGCACAACTGGAATAGAGTCTTTAGTAATGTCAATGCCAAAAGTTTTACATTTATTGTAGATGGTTGGAAAGTGCTCTTTAATCCAGTCTGAATCTTTAAAAGAAATATCCAGATAAACACAATCAAAGCCACCAGATTTCATCTCGGAGTCAATGGCCCGAGCAACAACATCTCTTGGAGCGAGCTCAGCACGCTCATCATATTGCTGCATAAATGTTTGGCCATTTGGCAGATGTAGTTTGCCACCTTCACCGCGAATAGCCTCAGAGATTAAAAATGATTTTGCATGAGGGTGATACAAGCAAGTAGGGTGGAATTGTGCAAACTCCATATTGACAATACGACAACCCGCACGGCTTGCCATGGCAATACCATCACCAGTTGAGGTATCAGGGTTTGAAGTGTATCGATAAACTTTTGAAGCGCCACCAGTTGCTAAAATGGTCTTATGAGTAACAAAACTTTCAACTTGATTGGTGTGCTTATTAAGGATATAAGCACCTTGACATTGCTCTTCATGAATGAGTAAGTCGATGGCAATATAACCTTCAAATAGAGTGATATTGCCACGCTGTTTAACATTGTCTAATAGATTTACCTGAATCGATTGACCAGTCTTATCAGCAACATGCGCAACTCTTCTATGTGTGTGCCCACCTTCGGTAGTTAGATGGTAATCATCATTGTCTTTTGTAAAAGGAACGCCAGACTCTTCCAAAGAGGCGATAGCAGCTGGTGCATTTTCTACCATATAGCTTACCGCTTTTTGATCGGCCAAGCCACATGCTGTTGATAGGGTGTCGGCCACATGCGTATTAAAATTATCATGAGCATCAAGCACTGCAGATATGCCGCCTTGAGCATAGAAAGAACTACCTTCTAATAAGTCATCTTTAGCAACTAAGGCGATAGATAGCTCAGGCGAAAGCTGTAAAGCACTCATGAGTCCAGCACTACCAGTTCCAATTATTAGAACATCAAATTGATGTTGCTCGTTTAAGCATTCGTGTGTCGATTGTCTAGACATAGAGTAACAAGAATTATATCTTTGGTTTAACCATTAAAATTAATTTTGGTAATAATGTCAGGTTGGATAATAATGCACTAAGCATGGCGATAGCCGTAAACACACCAAAATAAATACTTGGAATGAAATTAGAAAGTGCAAGGATTAAAAATCCAAGGGTGACAGTAATTGATGTGTAGAACATGGCAAGTCCGATACTGGCATGTGATCGATACATGGTCTTTGTATAGTCGCCATCTTTTTGGAACTCAGATTTAAATCGATGAATATAGTGAATGGCATTATCAACGCCAATACCAATAGCAATGGCAGAAATAGTGATGGTCATTAGATCGAGTGGGATATTGGCCCAGCCCATAATGCCTAGAATGAAAAGCGATGGCAATGTGTTTGGAATAAGAGCCAAAATAGACAGGCTAACCGATTTAAAGATGAATAAAAACATAATGAAAATCATGCCAAAGACGACGGCAATCGTCTTTATTTGCGAGTCAAATAAGCTTTGTAGCATGTTGTTATAAAGTACTAGCATTCCACTTAAGCGAAAGCTTTCAGGGCGAAAGCCGAGTTCTTCAGAAATGTGACGATTGATTGTTTCGATCAGCTCACCACGTTTAAGCTCTTTATTAGTTTCTAGAATGCGAATCACCATACGCAATTGCCCGCTTTCTTCTGAGATATATGGATCTAGTATGTGCTGTTTAGCAGACTCAGGAATTTGACCGCGAACAATATTTAAAAAGAAGCCGTTTAATGGTTCGTCATCGTTGGCCTGTGTCAAGATGCTCATCAGTGTATCAATAGAAAGCACTTTTCCTGTTTCATCTAGACTGTCAAGATATTCATGCACTTCATGGATTTCTAAGCGCAGATCTTCATCAAACCAATAGTCTTCCGCCATGTCTTCAAAAACGATTTCTAAAGGAATGGTGCCGCCTAATTTTTTATCAATTAATGTAAGGCCTTGGTTGATTTCAGTGCTTTCTTTAAAGTAATCAATGAAACGATTCTCCACGCTGAGTTTATTAACACCGACAGCAGAAGCACCGATAAAGATAACCAAAACGATTAGCAAATGATTACCAAAGCGTTCTACAAATTTAGCCAGTGCCGTGGTGAATCCTAATTCGGTTTTATGGGTGTCAACCTTAGCTTTAGGTAACAGCGACATAATCATTGGAAATGCTAGAAAAGACAATACTAGTGCAATGGTAACGCCAATTGACATCATCCAGCCAAAGTCGATAACAGGGCGAATGCCACTAATGAGTAATGATCCAAATGCAGCAAAGGTTGTTAGTGTGGTGAACAAACAAGGCTTAAACATTTGTGTCAAGGTGTCTTTGATTAACTGGTTAGATTCAAACTCTGGATTAAGTTGTGACAATTCTCGATATCTAACCACCAAGTGAATAATAACAGAAAGCGTAATAACCAATAGTAATGAGAAAAAGTTACTGGAAATGATGGTTACCTTCCATTCTAAAAATGCCAGTAGGCCAGTCATGATTAAGGCGCCAGTAATGCTAATAGCAATCGGCATCACTACCCAACGTAAGCCTTTAAAGATCAGTGCTAAGATTAATGTCATTAATCCGATGACCGCCAAACTGAAAACAATTAAATCGTTACTAATGTAGCTAACAATATCAGTGGTGATCATTGGCAATCCACCTAAAAATAGACTGGCCTTATCGGAATATTTAACAATTGCTGTACGAATTTCAGCAATGGTTTGAGCTTGTCGCTCACCTTGGGTAGTTGCATTGCGAAGCACCTGTTTTTCAATGCTTTTTAATTTAGCTATCTGATCAGTATCAAGCGCTTTGTTGGCTTGCTTAATACGCATTTGATCGCGCGTGTCTCTCAGCTCTGAAAATCTAGTGTTGCCTTTTAGGCTGATTAGAATGGCGGTTGTTTTTCCATCTTTACTAACTAAATTATTTGAATATAAAGGCGATGTTGTAAATTCCTTAATGGCAAGGGCAAGATCGGCATTGCCATTTTCAATAGTGATATTCTCACTAGCCAAATCCATTAATGAGAGTGGCGGAGAGCGAAATAAAGGTACATCTAAAATACTTGTAATCGACTTAATTTGCTCTATCTTCTCTAAATCGCTCTTAAAGTCGGCTAAATGGGTTAATTGCTTCGGATCAAGAAGGTTGTCAGTTACTTGGTAAGAGATGACCAAATAGTCATCAGAGCCGTAATTTTTTTTAATGCGTTGATAAAAAGCTAAGTTTTCATCACCCTCAAGCACCAATGAATCAGATGAGGCATCGAGTTGAAAGTTTGGTATCTGAGAAATAAAAAACCCTGCAATGACTAGTAGCAGGGCTAATCCTAATAGTGATTTTTTTAAAACAAAATTAAAAAAAAGCTTCATAATTTCAAAGTGAGTTTAGTAATTTTAGAATTCAAATTTAGCGGTTTTTTCCAGACCAAGCATAACGCTTAGTTGCGTTTCAAATAATGATTTTGTTTCCCATTTATGCTCACTTAGGCGGGTAATAACCTTGGCACTCATTGCTTTGCCCGAGCCTTCAACAACAAAAATTCGTCCACCAACATTAAGTAAGTGAAAGAAGCGACCTGTGATCTTTGGCACTGATGTGCCAATAATTACAACATCAAAAAAGTCTGTAGATCGTTGCCAGCCTTTTGAGGCGTCACCAATCTCCGTGGTAATATTGTTAATATTAAGTTCTTTAAATTTTTGCTGTGCTGATACGCTTAATTCTTCATTAATTTCAATACTCGTTACTGATTTGCATAGCTTTGATAAAACCGCTGTTAGGTAGCCACTGCCAGTGCCAACTTCTAGTACAGTTTCATTTTTTTTGATTTTAAGCGCATCGAGAATTCTGCCTTCAATCTTTGGAGATAGCATTTTTGCCTTATCAGTTAAAGGGATTTCTATATCAGCAAATGCAAGATCTTTGTATTTTTCAGGCACAAAAAATTCTCTAGGCGTATCCCTTAAGGCATTATTAGCAATGTAATCTAAACCTCCCCAAGGGCGAATTTGATTGTCAATAGAATTTTTTCTAGCTTGATTGATGTTCATAATTTTTTAACGTTTTTTAGGAGGTAATAAATCAGTGATTGTGCCTTCGGCCATTTCTACAGCAAATGCTGTTGTTTCGCTTAGTGTAGGGTGCGCATGAATGGTTAAGGCGATATCTGACATATCACAACCCATTTCAATAGCCAGTGTGGCTTCAGCAATTAATTCACCTGCGTTTGTGCCACAAATTCCCATGCCTAAGATTTTTCCAGTTTCAGCATCGAATAAACCTTTAGTAACACCCTCAGATCTACCAATACTTAGACTTCGACCACTTGCAGCCCAAGGAAAGACACCCTTTTGGTAATCCGCACCTTCAGCTTTTAACTCCTTTTCTGTCTTGCCTGTCCAGGCAATTTCGGGGTCAGTGTAAGCAACTGATGGGATGGTTAGTGCATCAAAACCAGATTTGTGTCCACAGATAACTTCAGCAGCAACTTTTGCCTCATGAACCGCTTTATGTGCCAGCATTGGTTGGCCAACAATATCACCAATTGCGTAGATGTTTTCTACGTTGGTTTTCATTTGCTTATCAACACTAATAAAGCCCCAATCGTCTACGTTAACACCTGATTTTTCAGCATCAATTAGTTTGCCGTTAGGTGTGCGTCCGATTGATACTAATACTTTATCAAAGGTGTCAAATTCTGGCGCTTTCTTGCCTTCAAAGCCAACTTTAATGCCTTCATCTAGAGCCTCCATGCTAGAAACCTTAGTGTTTAAAAAGATGTTTGCATAGCGCTTTTTGATGCGTTTGAATAAAGGGTTTACAATATCTTTATCGGCGCTAGCAATCAGCTGATCTAATAATTCTACAACTGTAATTTCACTGCCTAGTGCTTCATATACTGTGGCCATTTCTAGGCCGATAATACCGCCACCAACTATAAGTAAGCGTTTAGGTACGTCGCTTAGTTCTAATGCATCGGTTGAATCCATAACTCGTGGATCGTCAAACGGAAAGGCTGGAATTTTGGTGACACGCGAACCTGCAGCAATGACACATTGCTCAAATTCAATAATTTCATCACTATCATTAATTGCTATTTGGTTATTAGAAATAAATTTTCCATAACCGGTAATAACGTTTACTTTCCTTGCTTTTGCAAGCGCTTTAATGCCGCCTGTTAGCTTAGAAACAATGTTTTCTTTGTTGCCACGAACACCATCAATGTCAATATTTGGTTGACTGAAGGTAACACCTAAATGCGTCGCTTCTTCTGCTTCGTTAATAACTTGAGCAGTGTGTAGTAATGCTTTTGATGGAATACAGCCAACGTTTAAACATACACCGCCAAGTGCTTCATAGCGCTCAATTAGAGTAACTTCTTTACCTAGATCTGCAGCTCTAAAAGCAGCAGTATAGCCACCTGGGCCCGATCCGATAACAACAACTTGAGTTTTAGTAATCATAATAAAATTTCTCTAATATCTTGTAGAATTGAATTTAAATCAGCCATAAATCTTCCACCTTGCGCACCATCAATAACACGATGATCATACGATAGAGCTAGAGGTAATGTTAAGGTTGGAATGAAGTTTTTACCATCCCAGATTGGTTTGGTTTGTGAGCGAGAAACGCCCAAAATAGCAACCTCTGGCGCATTAACAATTGGTGTAAATTGTGTACCACCGATGCCGCCTAAACTTGAAATTGTAAATCCTGCACCTTGCATATCGCCAGGCTTAAGTTTGCCATCACGTGCTTTAGCAGAGGTTTGGGCTAATTCTGCTGCTAATTCAGTTAATGATTTTTGATCAACATCCTTAATAACAGGGACAACCAAACCTTTCGGCGTATCCATAGCAATACCTAGGTTAAAGTATTTTTTAAGAATAAGATTTTCACCTGATTCATCTAGTGATGAGTTAAAGCGTGGATGATTTTTCAATGCTTGAACGGCCGCCTTCATAATAAACACAAGTGGCGTAAGTTTGACACCTTTTGCTTTTTGCTCTTGTCTAAAGCTCTCCATTTGGTCAATGTTCACTTCATCAAATTGAGTGACATGAGGGATGTTTAACCAGCAGGCAGTTAAATGTTTGCCAGAAAGTTTGTTAATTCTAGATAGGGCTAGCATTTCAGTATCACCAAATTTTGAAAAATCAATAACTGGTGTTTTTGGTATAGAACTCCCCGTACCACCTGAAGTGATAATTTGCTTAACATAGCCTTTTAAATCTTCATCTAAAATTCTACCTTTTGGTCCGCTGCCAGAAACATTGGTTAAATCAACACCCAGTTCTCTTGCTAATTTTCGAATAGAAGGTGAGGCGTGAGATTCGCCTTTCGGCAAAGTAGATACTGATTGGTCTAGCGCTGGTGTAGATGGCTTTTTAACTGGTGCCGGTGTAGGCGTTGGAGCTGTTGTTTGAGCGGCTACAGCAACTGGCTCGTGCGTAGTAGTGGTTGATACAGTACTGGCGTTAGACTCAATGGTTAAAATAAGATCGCCTAACTTTAGTTTGTCACCCAGATTGATGTTGATATCAATTACTTTACCGGCAATTGGAGTTGGGATTTCCATAGAAGCTTTATCGCTTTCTAGGGTGATAATGCTATCTTCTTCTGAAAGCTCATCTCCAATAGAAGTTAGGATTTCAATCACCTCAACTTCATCAAAATCACCAATATCAGGCACAACAACTGGCACTATTTTTGATTCAATTACGTCTGAATTAGTAACTTCTTGGTCATTTGTCTCGTTGTCGGTAACCGCATTTTCAGAGCTTTCCATGCTAATTAGCACATCGCCTTGTTTGATCTTGTCACCAATATTGACATTAATACTTGTCACAACACCATTACTAGGTGTTGGAATTTCCATAGAAGCTTTGTCGCTTTCTAGAGTTAAAATGCTGTCATCAACCGAAATTGTGTCGCCAACACTCACTAAAATCTCAATAACTTCTACTTCATCAAAGTCACCAATATCAGGTAATTCTATATTTTTTATCGCAGACATAATGTAAATTTCACTACTCATTTAAAGATGATAATTATCGCAAAAATAGGTTGTAAAAGGTGATAAATGTTAAAATACTTTCAGTCAGATCTTTTTATTGTCTGAAATTATTTTTATAGGGTTTTATTGCACAATGTCAAACGCACTGCTAATTTCAAATTTAACAAAAACTTATGCTAATAATGTATCGGCATTATCTCAAGTCAGTCTATGTGTTGAGCAAGGTGATTTTTTTGCGTTATTAGGTAGTAATGGTGCCGGAAAAACCACTATGATCGGCATTATTTGTTCTTTGTTAAATAAAACTTCAGGTGAAGTGTCTGTATTAGGGTTGGAACAATCAAAAAATCTTAATCAAGTTAAGCGCATGATTGGGTTAATGCCACAAGAATTTAACTTTAATCCGTTTGAGCCAATTGAGGAAATCTTAATCAATCAGGCAGGGTATTACGGCATTGATCGTCAGTCAGCTAAGGCTAGAGCAGAGACGTTATTAAAGCGTGTAGAGCTTTGGGATAGGCGTTTAGATATGGCCAAATCTTTATCGGGCGGTATGAAAAGACGATTAATGTTGGCTAGGGCGTTGATACATCAACCAAAGATTTTAATTCTTGATGAGCCAAGTGCTGGTGTTGATGTTGAGATTCGTCGTTCTATGTGGTTGTTTTTAAAAGAGCTTAACGAGCAAGGAATGACCATTATTCTCACCACGCATTATTTAGAAGAAGCTGAGTTGTTGTGTCGTAATATTGCCATTTTAGATAATGGACAAGTGGTAGAGCAAAGTAGCATGAAGAGTTTATTGGCCAAGGTTGCCAAACAGGTACTTATTCTAGAAAGCATTGAGCCATTACCTTTGGTTTTTCCAAGTTTCGATTTTTCTATTGACAAATTAGATGATTATTCAATACAAGTTGTATTGGATGGTATGAGTATTAGCCAAGCGCTCGGTGAATTAAGCTCAAAAGGCATTGAAATAGAGCATGTGAGAAGTGCACAAAATCGTCTAGAAACATTATTTTTACACCTAACCTCAAAGGAAAAATAATATGTGGATTGCTTATAAAACCATTGTTGTCAAAGAAGTTTTGCGCTTTTCACGTATCTGGGTGCAAACTATCTTTCCACCAATTATCACCACATCGCTATATTTATTGATTTTTGGTGGCTTGATGGGTGAGCGTATTGGCGACATGCAGGGGGTGGATTATTTACACTTTATTATTCCAGGCATTATTTTAATGACTGTTATTCAAAACGCATATGCCAATACAGTTTCATCGTTTTTCTTAGCAAAATTTAATCACAGTATTGAAGAGTTATTGATCTCCCCAGTCTCTTATTGGGTGATTTTATTGGGCTATGTTTCAGGCGGCGTTGTTCGAGGATTTACGGTGGGATTAGGGGTGTTTATTGCGGTGTCTTTTTTTGTAGATTTACAAATTTATAGCATTGGTATTGTTTTAATCACATTCCTGCTTACTGCCATTTTGTTTTCTTTGGCGGGGTTTATTAATGCAATTTTCGCCCAATCATTTGATGATATATCAATTGTTCCAACTTTTATTTTGATGCCAATGACTTATCTTGGCGGCATGTTTTATAGTATCGAAATTCTGCCAGAATTTTGGCAGTCGTTAAGTAAATTTAATCCAATTTATTATATGGTTGACAGTTTTAGAATGGGATTTTTAGGTAGCTCTACGACTGATTTTTCAGTCTCTATCGTAGTTCTTACTTCGATGATTGTGATACTGGCGTTAGTCGCTTTTTATCTACTTAAAAAAGGCGTGAATATTAAGACTTAATAGAGCCTTCATCGCCCGATAACATGCGCTTAATATTGCTTCTATGGGTGATAAAAATCAACAAACTCATCAATATAATGATGTAAGTTGCTTGAAGATTGCCACTTAAGAAATAGAAGAATACAGGCGATAACAAAGTAGCAATTAGCGCTGATAGTGAAGAGATTTTTAATACTTTGGCAACAAATAACCAAATCAATGCAAAACTTGCGCCTATGGTAAGCCCAAGTGCAAATAGCGCACCTAAGAAAGTTGCTACACCTTTACCACCTTTGAAACCAAAAAATACCGGGTAAACATGACCCAAGAAAACCGCTAGCGCCACCCAAGTTGCATCAACTAAATCAAAACCCAAGTAAAGGACAAGTAAAACAGGTAGCGCACCTTTTAGACCATCTCCTAGTAAAGTAATAGCAGCCGCTTTTTTTCCACCAATGCGTAGTACATTGGTAGCGCCTGGATTCTTAGATCCTTGGGTTCTAGGGTCAGGTAAATTCATTACCTTGCAAACAATAATTGCCGTTGAAATGGAGCCGATTAAATAGCTAAAGATAATTGCAAAAGAGAACTCAGGTAACATAGCGGGTTAATTTGATAAAGGAATTAATTGTTCCAAAATGTTACTATGGATATCGTATTTATACAAGGGTTAAAAATTGATTGTGTCATTGGAATTTATGACTGGGAGCGAAAAATTCGCCAAGATATCACACTCGACATTGAAATGGGTTTTGATATTTTTCCTGCCAGTGAGACAGATCATATTGACCAGACACTTGATTACAAGGCGGTATCAAAGCGTTTAATTGAATTTGTTAAAAACAGTGAATTTCAATTGGTAGAAACTTTGGCACAAAGAATTTGTGAAATTATTCTTGATGAGTTCGATGTTGAGCAAGTAAAACTTACTTTAAACAAGGGCAAGGCTGTTACTGGCGCACAAGGTGTGGGCGTAATCATTAATAGACGTAAAAATGGCTAAAATTCATATTAATGTTGGCTCAAATCAAGATCGAGAGGCAAATATTGTTGGTGCAATTGAGCTATTAAGGCTTAATTTTGGCGATATCAAAATTTCTGATATTTTTGAATCTCCTGCACAGGGTTTTGAAGGAGATGATTTTTACAATATTGGTATTAATACAAATACTGAGTTAAGTGTCGATGATGTGAATGCCGTTTTAAAAGATATAGAAAAAACTTTTGGCCGGGATCGTTCAGCGCCGAAATTTTCATCTCGTTTAATTGATCTAGATTTAGTTGTTTATGACGAAATTATTGATGAAAAATCAAACTTACCCAGAAATGATATTTTATTGTATTCATTTGTATTGGCGCCATTGGCACAGCTTAGTGGCAGTGATATTCATCCACTTGAAAATAAAAGCTTTCAGCAACTTTGGCAAGAATTCCAAACCAAGAATCAATTTCATTTATCGCAGTATAATATTGAAAAAATCCTTTAATTATTTTATGAAAATTATGAGCCAATTAAGACACCTTTTAGCAATACTTCTATTAAGTATTTCAACTATTAGTTTTGCAGCAACTTACACAGAGGGAAAGCATTATTTAAAGCTAGATAAACCCGTTAAAACCATCACTGGCGATAAGATTGAAGTAAGAGAGCTGTTCTGGTATTACTGCCCACATTGTTTTAATGTTGAGCCGGTATTGAGTAGCTGGGTAAAAAAACTACCTAGCCATGCAGCGTTCATTCGTCAGCCAGCTGTTTTTTCTGATCGCTGGATTAATGGTGCTATTTTTTATTATGTGTTGGAGCAATTGGATGAAGTTGATCGCTTGCATGGTAAGTTATTTGATGCTATCCACCTACACAAAACAGCTTTTATTGATCAGGCAGATTTTATTGATTGGCTGGGTAATCATGGCGTTGATAAGGATAAAGCCAATAGTGCGTTTAAATCTTTTTCAGTGCGTGTTAAGGTAAATAAATCTAAAATTAATACAGTGAAATACCACACTTCTGGCGTACCTGCACTTGTGGTGAATGGTAAATATTGGACAGATGCTTCTCATGCTGGTGGTGAATTTGAAATGTTTAAAGTGGTTGACTTCTTAATTGCAAAAGAATCTAAATAATTTTTGTGCTTGATCGTGTTTTAGTTTTATCCGGACTTGATCCTTGTGGCGGCGCTGGTATTGCTGCTGATATTGAGACTATTAACCAATTTGGGGTGACACCATTACCCATTGTCACTACATTAACAGTACAAAATACGCAGCGTGTAGAATCACTACATGCAGTTGATCATCATCTGATTGAAAAACAACTTAATAGCTTGCAAGAAGATATTGATATCAATGTTATCAAGATTGGACTATTGTCATCGGTTGAACAAATTAGTGTTATTGCCAATTGGATTGATGAAGCGCATACTGTAATACTCGACCCCATTATTAAAGCTAGTACAACGGACGAGCTATTAACCAAACAGGCTATTGAAGTACTCAAAAAAACACTATTGCCAAAAGTGCACATCCTTACGCCAAACGTGTCTGAGCTTGAAATATTAGCGCCAGGTTTGGACGAGCAAGCGGCGATTAACTCATTGCCTTGTGAATGGGTTTTGCTTACTACGACAGATGTGTCTGAGCAAATGATTGAGCATCGCTTGTATCATCAAGGTGAGTTGTTGGAGCGGTTTTCTTATCATAAGCTACCTGGGCAATATCATGGTTCTGGCTGTACGCTTAATAGTGCCATTAGTGCACTGATAGCTTCAAAATTAGATGTAAATATTGCTGTAAAACGTGCACTAGACTACACTTACCAAACTTTGTTAAACGCCAAACGAATAGGTAAAATACAATACCATCCTAATAGAGCAACCCCTTGATATGAGTTTTATAAACAATTGGCTAAGATCTGACATTCAAGCGATCAATGCGTACCACGTGCCACCGGCTAGTGATGTGATCAAACTCGATGCGATGGAGTCACCATTTGCTTTGCCTGAAGATTTAATTGGGCAGTATTTAGCTTATTTGGCAGATAGTGAGCTTAATCGTTACCCAAGTCCTGGTGCAGATCAGCTAAATCAAACCTTAAGAGAGTTGATGGAAATTCCAAAGGAATTTGGGGTTTTGCTAGGTAACGGCTCAGATGAATTGATTCAACTGTTGGCATTAGCTTGTGCAGCTGACGATACCATTTTAAGTGTCGAACCAAGCTTTGTGATGTACGACATGATTGCTAAATTTACCCGTTTGAATTACAAGGGTGTGGCATTAACTAAAGACTATCAATTAGATTTAGCACTTATGTTGCAAGCTATTTCTGAGCACAACCCTAAGCTTATTTTTATTGCCTATCCGAATAATCCAACAGGCAATACTTTTGATAGAGCAGATATAGAAGCTATCATCAAGTCTACTGACGCCATGGTGATTTTGGATGAAGCGTATTACGCTTATGCGGGTGATAGTTTCATTGGTGATATTGCCAAATATCCAAATTTAGTGGTACTGCGCACTGTGTCTAAAATTGGCTTTGCAGGATTGAGATTAGGTCTATTGATTGGATCTCAAGAGACAGTATCAGAGCTTGATAAATTACGTTTGCCATACAACATTAATACATTGACCCAGGTAAGTGGTAATTTCTTGTTAAAGCAAAAAACAGAAATTAAAAAAAATGCTGCCATTATCGTTGAGCAAAGAGCATTACTATTAGAAGCTTTAGCGAAGGTTAACGGATTAATTGCATATCCATCACAAGCTAATTTTATTTTATTCAAGGCGCCGAATGCCCAAGCTTTGTTTGATTATTTGAAAGATAATGGGGTCTTAATTAAAAATCTAAGCTCTGCGCCAAAGCTGACTGATTGCTTGAGAGTGACTGTTGGCAGTCCTGAGCAAAATCAACAATTCATGCAAGTGGTTAATAAATTTTACATCCAACAAGGGGGTACACGTGATTGATAATAAAACGCTTGCCACATATTGCAATGAGTACTTAAATGTTGCTAAATTCTCTGATTATTGTCCTAATGGTCTTCAAATTGAGGGAACATCTGAAATAACAAAAATTATTGCCGGTGTCAGTGCCAATCAAGATTTAATTGATCAGGCAATTGATGAAAAAGCTGATGCCTTGTTTGTGCATCATGGATTTTTTTGGAAAAATGAAAAAGCAAGTATTACTGGTATTAAAAAAAATAGAATTAAAGCGCTATTAGATAATAATATCAATTTATTCGCCTATCATTTACCACTGGATGCGCATCCAGTGGTGGGTAATAATATTCAATTGGCACTTAGACTTAAGATTCAAAATCCACAGCCAATGGGTGATACATTGGTCTGGAAGGGTCAGATAGATGCGCCATTGTCTGATGTTGCACAGACGCTACACAATGTTACTGGACGTGAGCCACTGATTTTTGGTGATGCCGATAAACCTATTAGAACGATCACTTGGTGTACTGGTGGCGCTCAAAGTTATATTGAACATGCAATTGAGATAGATGCTGATTGTTTTATTACTGGTGAAGTATCTGAACAAATCCCAGCTATTGCTAAAGAAAACAATATTGCTTATATCTCAGCAGGACATCACGCAACTGAGCGTTATGGTGTGCAAGCATTATGTCAGCATTTAGCGCAACAATTTGACCTTGATTATCAGTATATCGACATTGATAATATCGTCTAATTAAACCGGTATCAAGCGTTTTTAGCACTTGATACCGGCCAACAAACTCAAGTATAATAACCTTGATTTTATAATTTTCAATTTATCTGACTTATGAGTAAGAAATATAACGTTGCCGTTGTTGGCGCAACAGGCGCTGTAGGCGAAACAATTCTAGCAATATTAGAACAGCGTAATTTTCCAATTGATAATCTATACCCTTTGGCAAGTGCTAATTCTGCGGGTAAGAAAGTATTTTGTCAGGGTAAAAGCTGGACAGTACAAGATTTAGATACATTTGATTTCTCTCAAGCGCAAATTGGTTTGTTCTCAGCAGGTGGTCATATTTCTGAAAAGTTTGCTCCTATTGCTGCAGAAGCAGGCTGTATCGTTATTGATAACACGGCACATTTTAGACGTGATGAAGATATTCCGCTAGTTGTGCCAGAGGTTAACCCTCATGCGATTGCTGATTATAAAAAACGCAATATTATTGCCAATCCTAATTGCTCAACTATTCAAATGTTGGTAGCACTTAAGCCAATTTATGATGCAGTAGGTATTGAGCGTATTAATGTGGCTACTTATCAGGCGGTATCAGGCTCTGGTAAAGAGGCTATTTCTGAGTTAATTGAACAAACAACCAAGCTATTGGGTGGCAACACTGATGTTGATGTTGAGGTGTATCCGAAGCAAATCGCTTTTAATGTGATTCCACATATTGATGTTTTTCAAGAAAATGGCTACACTAAAGAAGAGATGAAAATGGTTTGGGAGACTAAGAAAATTTTTGAAGATGAAAATATTCTGGTTAACCCTACAGCGGTACGTGTGCCTGTTATTTATGGTCACTCTGAAGCGATTAACATTGAAACTAAAAAGAAAATTACCGCTGCTGAAGCAACTGAAATTTTATCAAAAGCTAATGGTGTAACAGTAATGGATAAGCATGAAGATGGTGGTTATGCCACACCATTTATTGAGGCAACTAACCACGACGATACATTTGTTAGTCGAATCCGTGAAGACATTTCGCACGAGAAAGGCTTAAACTTATGGGTAGTTTCTGATAATATTCGTAAGGGTGCAGCATTAAACACAGTTCAAATTGCTGAAATATTAATTGAAGAGTATTTATAAAGAATATGATTAAAGTCTCTAGAAAAACCAATGAAACCGATATTACGGTTGAGTTAAATTTGTATGGTACCGGTGAAGCCAGCATTGACACAGGTGTGCCATTTTTAGATCACATGCTAGATCAAGTGGCTCGTCACGGTTTAATGGATTTAACCATTAAGTGTAATGGTGATACACAAATTGACGATCACCATAGTGTCGAAGATATCGGCATTACGCTAGGGCAGGCATTTTCCCAAGCAGTAGGCGATAAAAAAGGATTTACCCGTTACGGACATTCATATGTGCCACTAGACGAGGCTTTGTCACGCGTGGTTCTTGATCTTTCTGGTCGCCCAGGTTTGGATCTTAATGTGAGCTTTACTCGTGCGTTAATTGGTACTTTTGATGTTGATTTATTCTCAGAATTTTTCACAGGTTTTGTGAATCATGCACTGGTAACTTTACACATTGATAATCTAAAAGGGGTTAATTCACACCACCAAGCAGAGACTATCTTTAAAGCGTTTGGTCGTGCACTAAGAATGGCTGTTACCCCAGATGAGCGCCAAGCTGGTGTCATCCCTTCAACTAAAGGCTCTCTTTAACAAAAGAAACACTATGCATTCTACAAGTAGTCAAACCATTGCAATCATCGATTATGGCATGGGCAATGTGCGTAGCGTACAAAAAGCGATTGAGCATGTTGCACCTAACGATAACGTCATACTGACTGATAATGCCGATTTAATCAATCAGGCTGATCGTATTGTATTTCCAGGACAAGGTGCCATGGGTGCTTGCATGCAGGCGCTTAATGAGCACGGACTGGCTGAAGTTATCAAAAAAGCCGCACATGAAAAACCATTCCT
This sequence comes from Candidatus Thioglobus sp., assembly GCA_012964205.1. Taxonomy (GTDB): domain Bacteria; phylum Pseudomonadota; class Gammaproteobacteria; order PS1; family Pseudothioglobaceae; genus Thioglobus_A. Next base: position 10,711 of record DTUI01000087.1, on the reverse strand, counting down.
AGGAATTTGCCTGGGATTGCAATTGCTGTTTGATCATTCTGAGGAAAATTTCGGCACAGAAGGGCTAGGTATTATTCCTGGTAATGTTGTTAAATTTTCTAAAAGTGAACTTAAAATTCCACATATGGGCTGGAATACGGTTAATCAGTCTATTGATCACCCGCTTTGGCATAATATTGAGAATAATGCGCGTTTTTATAGTGTGCATAGTTATTATGTTTCTGAGGCAGATACTTCAGTGGTTGCTGGTACGACAGATTATGGTGTTGACTTTACTTGCGCTGTTGCTAAAGACAATATGTTTGCAGTGCAGTTTCACCCTGAAAAATCTCAGCATGATGGATTACAATTACTGACTAATTTTATAAATTGGAAAGTTTAGCTATTGTCTGAGCTGTGCACTTAGGCTTTGTAACAACCCTCATAATCTAAATTCAAAAAAAAATAGTAGCTGAGTTATTGTGCTTGAGTCTCTAAACAACGAATGTAAGCTTGATGATCCATCGGTACCTTATTTTTTTGTGACGAAAAAATCATCTCAGCAATACAATCCATCATTTTGTGCTCAGCTTCATGAGAGTCACCGGTACTATTAACAATTTTTTGATAAATTTCTTTAATGCCATGAGGTTGATTAATTGACAGCTGCTCTCTAAGTGAAAGGTGTAAATTAATATGCAAAAAAGGATTCACTTCACCTTGTTCTGGAAAATAATCTGATTCAACATTTTGAATTAATGAGTGATATTCTGGATGAATTTCAATCACTTGGGTTAGTTGGCTTTCTAGAGGATCAAGAATCTTCTTATCGAGAAATTTCTGCCAAGCATTGGCTAGAAATTTTCTTTGTTCGGTTCTGTCTTGTGTGTACAGCACCAACTAAAACTATAAGTTTTTTTCTTCGTATTCACACAAATCAAGCAAAATACACTCAGTACATAGTGGTGAGCGCGCTTTACAAGTGTAACGACCGTGCAAAATCATTAAATGGTGTGCTGGCACTCTGTATTCATCAGGAATAAATTTAATAAGTTTTTTCTCAACTTCAAGCACTGTTTTACCACTAGCAATTGCAGTACGATTAGCAACACGATAGATGTGCGTATCAACAGCAATAGTAGGATGTCCAAAGGCAGTATTAAGTACAACATTGGCAGTCTTACGACCAACACCTGGAAGGGCCTCTAGCTCCTTACGAGTTTCAGGGACATTAGAATCGTACTTGTCAATTAGAATTTTGCAAGCTTGAATAATATGCTTGGCTTTTGAATTAAATAATCCAATAGTTTTGATTGTATCTCTAAGAGAGTCCTCACCTAATTCAAATATTGCTTCAGGTGTATTGGCAATTGGAAATAACTTATCAGTTACCTTATTAACACTTTTATCTGTCGCTTGGGCAGATAGAGTTACCGCTACTAGCAGTTCAAAAGGCGTTGTGTAATTTAATTCTGTTGTCGGATTAGGTATCTTTTCAAGTAACCTTCTAAACATTTCGAAACGAGTCTCAGCGTTCATTCTTCTCTTCTATTAAATTGCTCAATGAGCGAAGATTATACCCGATAATTAAATTAATAGCAAAACGAACCAAAGTAATTAAAAGAAGGACTCTCCATAAGCTTCCAACTGTTTCCAGAGTTTTTCATGATTAGGATGCTGTTCACGCATAGTATTGATGCGTTGAAAGTATTCATCAATATTTAAATAGCCATTTTCACCAGATTGAATTCTACCTTGAACAGTTTCAAACCAATTTTCCATCTCGTCTTCTGTTAGGCTTTCTGGGTAGTTTCTAGCTTTAAAGTGTATTAGTAGAGTAGTTAATTTCTCATCTTTAAATTTAGGATGAAAGTTTTTTAACTCATTAACATCAAGTGTCTGTAATTGATCGCCAATGCGCTTATCTGCATTGTCCATAAAGCCACCATATAAAGATTGATCAACATCCTTGTTACCTGCAAAATCCTGGTCATTCCGGTATAAATCTTGAACAACCTTTTCAATCTCTACTTGATTATTTTTAATAAAGTTTAAATGTTTTAAGCAGACATCCATATTAATTTGCAACTGCTCGGTAACCTTAGGATCAAGCTTGTGAATATTAGGCACAAACATAGGGCTTTTATTAAAAATTAAATCTTTAATTTGCAAGCGCTCAACACCTTTAGGTAACTCTGCTTGCTTTGTGAACATCAGTGTTTTAAGTTCTTCAACGTCTAATTCTAATAGTATTGATGGATCTTGGTCTAAATTAAAAACAATGGCTCTGTCGTTATAAGTTGGATGATAGGCTAGTGCAACCGCCAATCGTGTGCAAGATTTTTCAGCTGCGTACATTCCTGAAGTATGTAGCATTGGCTCAAATAGATTAAGCTTAGATTCTACAAATTTTTTCTCACGTAATTTAAATGCGTGATCAAATAATCCAGGCTGAGTTTCTTTAATAATTTTCGCAATGGCGATAGTGGCGCGCACATCAGCCAATGCATCATGTGCATTGGCATGCTCAATACCATTCGCTGGAGATAATTGATCAAGCTTAAAAATTGGCTTGCCATTTTCATCATGCACCCATTGTAAGCTCGCATCCTTTTTTAGGGCGTAACACATGCGAACTACATCCAAAATATCCCAGCGTGTATTGCCATTTTTCCAGTGCCAAGCATATGGATCTAAAAAATTTCTATATAAAGTGTAGCGCGTAAATTCATCATCAAATCGTATTGAATTGTAACCAGCAATACAGGTGTTTGGAGTTGAAAATTCATTGTTAATTTTTTTAATGAATTCATGTTCAATCATGCCTTTCTGTTCGCATAGTTGAGGGCTAATACCTGTTACTGCACAAGCTTCAGGTGATGGCAAGCAATCATTTGTTGGCCTGCAATAAAACATGTGCTCATCAATAATATTGAGATTTTCATCAGTACGAATACCTGCAAATTGTGATATTCGGTCAGTTTTTGGACTAATGCCAAAGGTTTCGTAATCGTACCAGTAGAATGTTTTCATGAGTTTATTTTAACGAATTTTAGACAATAAAAAACCCAGCGTTTGTGCTGGGTTTTTTATCTTCAATAATTTATTTAAAAATTACTGTGGATGTACGTTAGCCGCTTGAGGACCTTTAGCACCATCTTCTAAGTCAAATTCAACTTCTTGACCTTCTTCTAAAGATTTGTAGCCGTCGCCTTGAATTGCACGAAAATGTACGAATACATCGTCGCCATTATCTTGCTCAATAAAACCAAAACCTTTTTTAGCGTCAAACCACTTTACTTTTCCTGTTGTAGACATAATGTCTCCTTATAAGTTTAAAAAAATACCGTAAAAATAGACCACATTTATAACTTAGAGAGGATGTAACCATCAGTCAAAACAATATAAATAGCAGCTGTATACTTTACCAGCAAGCGTATTTTAACGTATTTTTAACCTGTGTAAGTATTAAATTACTATGAATTGTTTTTTGGCTTAGAGCGCGAGAATTTTGGCTTTCTACTGCCGCCAGCACTATTGCCATCTCTACTGCCTCTACCGCCATCTCTGCCGCCTCTACCGCCACTTCTACCGCCACGATCGCCATCTCTAGATCCACCTTTAGAAAACTTCTTACGACCAAAGTTTCTTTTGCCGCCTTGTGATCCGCCAACAGTAGCTTTGTTGTTTTTATCGGTTAGTGCAGTAATATTTAAGCGCTTTCCATTAACTGTAGTCTTTCCTAAAATAGCAAAAGTTTCTTTTGGCATTTCATCAGGAAGATCAACAGTTGAGAAATTATCAAAAATTTGAATAGAACCAATGTACTCGCTATCCATGTCAGCTTCATTGGCAATAGCACCTAAGATATTTCCTGGCTTTATGTTGTTGTTATTACCTACTTCGATTTTGTATCGACGCATTGGAATATCTGGATGATTTTTAAGCTGATTTGGCTCAATTGAAATAATTTTTTCTTCACCAGGCTTTTGATCTCTACCAAAACTCGGCTCTTTTTCAGATAAAAATAAAGGCTCGTTACCTTGTGCGATATGTGCCAGTGCTGCTGCAATTTTAAGGTGCGTTACCTCTTCATTAGCTTCTTGAAATTCACCAACTAATTTTTCAAAAACACTTAAGTCTCGATTGTTGATAGTTTCAGTAATTTTCTTTTTAAAATCATTAACACGTTTTTCATTGATGATTTTTGCTGTTGGTAATTCAATAGGTGTGATTTTTTGACGAGTAACGCGTTCAATGTTACTAAGCATGCGACGTTCGCGATGAGATACAAATAAAATTGCTTCACCTGAACGACCTGCACGACCAGTACGGCCGATACGGTGTACGTAAGTTTCTGCATCTTGAGGAATATCATAGTTCACTACATGAGAGATACGCGGAACATCAAGTCCACGGGCTGCAACGTCTGTTGCAACTAAAATATCAATACCACCTTTTTTAAACTTACCAATAATTTTTTCACGTTGACTTTGTTGAATGTCACCGTTAATTGCTTCTGCAGTGAATCCTCTAGCAGCTAATTTTTCAGCCAACTCCACAGTAAGAGTTTTAGTTCTGGCAAAAATAATCATTGCATCAAATTCAATAACTTCTAGAATTCTAGTAAGCGCATCTAATTTTTGGCTCAAACCACCCACTAAACAGTATTTTTGCTCAATATTTGGAGCGGTTTCTGTTTTGGTTTTTACTTTAACAATTTTAGGGTTGTTTAAGAATTTTTCTGCAACACGCTTAATAATGCTTGGCATGGTGGCAGAGAAAAGAGCGATTTGACGCTGTTCTGGAATGCGCTCCATAACCCATTTAATATCGTCAATAAAGCCCATTTTCAACATTTCATCTGCTTCGTCTAAAACGAAAGACTTAATGTTGTCTAATTTTAAAGTGCCTTTTTTGATGTGATCCATAACACGCCCTGGCGTGCCAACAACACAATGTACGCCACGCTTTAAAGGGCGTAATTGAACGTCATATGATTGACCGCCGTAAATTGGCAGTACGTGAAAGCCTTTTAAGCCACGAGCATAAGTTTGCACAGCTTCAGACACCTGAATGGCTAACTCACGTGTTGGTGCAAGTATTAATAGCTGGGGTGCATTTAAGTTTAAATCAATATTGTCCAATAATGGCAAAGCAAAGGCAGCTGTTTTTCCAGTACCCGTTTGCGCTTGACCAATAATATCTTCACCATTTAAAAGGTGAGTGATACATTGTTCTTGAATTGGAGAAGGGGTTTCGTAGCCAATTTTATCTAGTACACTTAAGATTGAGTCAGAAAGACCTAGATCGCTAAATTTCATTTGTGTTGGTTTATCGTTTGATTGTTCAGACATGCGTAATTATAAGACGTGCAAAGGACCCAATTATACCTGTTTAGCTGCCTAATCGATTCATATATATTAGATTTTTATTATATGTGTGATTTTAAACCCATTTAATAGAGCAGCCCATTGAAGAAGTTTGCTCCAAAGGGCCTTTGCCGGTTTCTGCTACTTGTTTCATGGCCTCAAATAGGTCACGTTTAACATCTGTAGCAGCACTTTCTTTACGTGATGCATCTAATCGACCACGATATTGAAGAGTTAAATCTGAATTATAGCCAAAAAAATCTGGCGTACAGACCGCGCCATAAGCTTTGGCAACAGCTTGAGTTTCATCAATTAAATAAGGAAATGAGAAATTCATTTCCGTAGAAATTTTCTGCATATTTTCAAATGAATCCTCTGCATAAGCACTAGGGTCGTTTGACATAATGGCAACAGTATTTAGTCCTAGTGTTTTTAATTCTTTTGTGTCACGGATGATGCGATCAATAATAGATTTAACATAAGGACAGTGGTTACAAATAAACATAATCAATAGACCTTTATCGCCTTTGCAGCTTTCTAAAGTATGTAATTTTCCATCAACACCTGCTAGTTCAAAATTAAGTGCCGGCGTGTCGAAGTCGCAGATAGGGGTTTGTGTACTGACCATTTTTTCCTTTTGTGTAATTTATTAAAAAAGCCTTGCTTTCATTTGATTAAGATTTTAATAAGGATTGAACAATATATCCAGCCATCATTAATCCAAAAATATTTGGCATATAAGATATTGCGCCATTTACAGCTCTTGGTCGACCTGCAGGTGATGTATCTGTGGCTGTGACAGCTTTGTGTGGCAGTGCTTTAATGGGTAATTCTGTGGAATGCACCACAGGAAATTTCATCGAGGCACGGATATTTCTAAGTTGTTTGCGCATTTCTCTCGCCAAGGCGCAATTTTGAGTTTTATCCATGCGTGATATCTTTACTTGGGTTGGGTCGAGTCTACCACCGGCACCCATGCTAGAAATGATTGGCATTTCAGATTTATTACAACTGTCTATTAGTACAGTTTTATAGGCTATGGCATCGATACAATCAGCCACAAAGTTGTAGTCTTTATTAATTGCAATTAATTGGGCTGTCTCTCGATCAATAAATTCATCACGCTTAATAATGACAGTATCTGGGTTGATGTCATGAAGCCTGTCAGCCAGCGCATCAACTTTTTTCAATCCTAGGGTGGAGTGAAGTGCAATAACTTGGCGGTTAAGGTCAGTTTTTTCAATGATGTCAAAATCAATCAGGGTGAGTGTTCCAACGCCAGCACGACACAAACTTTCAGCGCAAGCGCCACCAACGCCACCAAGCCCAGTAACCACAACATGTGATTCGGCTAATCTAGCCAACCCTTGTTGACCTAATAATATTTCAGTACGTGCGCAACTACCGGCCATTATGATAATGTGAAAAGTGAAATGGCGTTATTATCACATTGAGCGATGACGGTGTCTATTGGTATTTGCTTAAGCAGTGATATTTCTTCTGCAACCAGTTGTAAATCATTTGGATTAGGATGATCATCAGTTTCAATTAGTATAAATTCTAACGGGCAATTTTTTACAATTTGACGAATTTTAGTAGACTTTTGATTAGTAATTTGTAAGCCAAAACCTAAATAAAAACCCATGCTGGTTAATTGCTGAGCTTGAGATTCACTGCCAGAAAATCCATGAATTTCTCCTTTTAGTTTTGGATATTTTTTTAATGTAAGGATTATTTCTTCGGTTGCTTTAACCGCATGAATGATAATAGGTAAATCATAGGTAAGTGCCAATTGGACTTGGGCATCAAAAAAATATACTTGCCTATCTCGATCTATATCTTTATGAAAATCAAGTCCACATTCACCAATTGCAACAGGATTGTTACACTTGATTAGATATTCAAGATGATCAAGATCATGTTGCGAGTGTGATTCAACCATCCAAGGGTGAATGCCAAAAGAAAAATAAGGGTACATTTGAACATCGGTCCAATTCTGATTGCCAATACTAGGCACAATTGCAATTGCATTTTGAGCAATTGTATTCATAGAATCAAAATCTAAATGAGCATGTGAATTAATCATTGTTAGTTGTTAAGGGTTCTTGTTACGTAATATAATAATCAATATTGATCGTTATTAGTATAATTCATGAAGATTACTCAAAAAATTTCTCTTATATCGCTTGTGCTTATAGTGTCACTATTTGTGACCCTAGTGGGCAATGTTAAATTTTTTACAGAGACTGTGGTCGTCTACCCTCTTCATGATAATTTAGCTTTTGTTGTTTCGCTGTTTATTTGGCTTTTTGCATTCCTGTCAATCGCATTATTATTGGTGGCTTATCGTTATAGTGTTAAGCCAATTCTGATTTTTATATTATTAGCTTCCTCTATCGTAAGCTATTTTTCCAATAATTACGGAACTGTTTTTAATGACAATATGATTGTCAACAGTATGGAAACTAATTTGGCAGAATCAATGGATTTATTCAGCATTAAACTGGCTGCCTATTTTGTAATGCTAGGCATTCTACCTTCTGTATGGGTATATCGAGTAACACTTCAAGATCATTCCTTTAATGCGCAGCTATGGCGTAGATTTAGAGCTATCGTGGTTTTAATCATTGTATTTGTATTGGTTACGCTTGCCTTCTCTAAAGCTTACACTTCCTTTGCAAGAGAGAATAAGCAACTAAGGCTACACATCAATCCAACTTATTTTATGTATGCAATTGGTAAACATATAAATAATCAATTTGAAAGTATAGGTACGCCTTTTGTTACAATCGGACAAGATGCAAACATTCAACGAAGTAACCAAACAAGTAAGTTGATTATTGTAGTAGCAGGAGAAACTGCAAGAGCTGATCGATTTTCATTAAATGGCTATAAAAGAGATACCAATCCACTACTTGCTCAACAGGATGTTATTAGTTTTGAGCAAATGAGCTCATGTGGTACTGATACCGCCGTATCTTTACCTTGCATGTTTTCAAGCTTGACCAAGAGTGATTATTCCCATACACAAGGGAAAAATATGAGTAATGTTCTAGATATCTTATCAACAGCAGGTGTAGAAGTGCTATGGCGCGATAATAACTCTAGCTCAAAAAGTGTAGCAGATCGAATTGAATATCAAGATTACAAATCAAATGAGGTAAATACTATTTGTGATATTGAATGCAGGGATGAAGGTATGTTGCCAGGCTTACAGTCTTACATTGATACACGACAAAATAAAGATATTATGATTGTTTTACATATGATGGGCAGTCACGGGCCGGCTTACTATAAGCGCTATACAAAAGAGTTTGAACAATTTACACCCGTATGTAAGACTAACCAACTTAATGAATGTACAAACGAGCAAATTAATAATGCCTACGATAACACCATACTTTACACAGATTATTTTCTTGCCAAAGTGATTGAGCTATTAAAAAATAATCAAAAAGAGTATAAAACAGCCATGTTATATATGAGTGATCATGGAGAATCTCTTGGAGAAAAAGGCTTATACCTACATGGAATGCCGTATTTTATGGCGCCAAAAGAGCAAACTCATGTTAGTTCTATTATGTGGTTTGATGATCAATTTTCAAAAGAAATTAACCTGCAGTCCCTTCAGCAAAAATCCAAACAAGCCAAAACACATGACGGCATGTTTCATACATTGCTTGGCTTGATGAATGTTGATACCAATGTTTATGATAAAAAGATGGACTATTTATCATATGAATAAGGGTTTTTATAGTATTCCTGTAGTGGCAATTACGCTTATTTTGGTTGTTGTTTTATTTGAGTTTTCATCAGTTGATGCTATTGTCCAATCTCTAATATATAACAACGATACTCAAATTTGGTTGGTTGATAAAAATGATCCGCTACTTGATTTAATTTTTTACAGTGGCATTAAAAAAATATTTATATCACTAGTTCTATTCTTATTATTTTCATTGATCTTTTTAAGGAAATTTAATTGGGTTAAGAAAAATACCAAAGGCATGATTATTGTTGTTTTAGCAGGATTTATTGTGCCTCTTACAGTAGGTGCATTAAAAGAGGCAACCAATATGCCTTGCCCTAATCAGTTAGTAGAGTATGGCGGCCTTTACCAGCATATAGGGTTGTTTGAAAGTTTAAGCATTGATCAGCAAAGGCCAGCCGCAAGATGCTATCCTGCAGGTCATGCAAGTGGTGGTTTTTCTCTATTAGCATTATTGTTTTTATTTGTAGCAGCAAGATCAAGGAGAAATATATTAGTCGTTGTTATGGCTTTAGGCTGGAGTACAGCAGGATATAAGATGTTTATTGGTGATCATTTTTTAGGTCATAATGTGGTAACTATGGTGCTGGCTTGGTTGCTAATCTTAATAATTGCTTTTGTTATTGAGAAAATTGAGAATAGATTTTTTAATAAGAATATAAGACGATAGTTCAACATCGATACGTAAAAGTGATTATAATAGTCCGATTATTCAGATTGAAGATATACACGAGTTATTATGAAGACATTTAGCGCTAAAGCACATGAAGTAAAAAGAGATTGGTTCCTTGTGGATGCCGATGGAAAGACATTAGGCCGTTTGGCTACAGAAATCGCATCTCGCCTTCGTGGCAAGCATAAGCCAGAGTTCACGCCACATACAGACACAGGTGATTACATTGTTATCATCAATGCTGAAAAGGTTAAGGTAACTGGTAAGAAATTTGATGATAAGATGTATCATCACCATACTGGTTACGTAGGTAATTTAAAGTCAATCGCTTTTAAAGACTTACAAGCTAAAAAACCAGAAGAAATTATCAACAAGGCTGTTAAAGGCATGTTGCCAAAAGGTCCTCTAGGCAGAGATATGTTTAGAAAGATGAAAGTATTTGCAGGTTCTGAGCATTCACATGCTGCACAACAACCGCAAGTTTTAGATATTTAAGGTAAGAAATTATTATGGCAAAGACAGAAACATTTTACGCAACAGGCAGAAGAAAGACATCAGTAGCTCGTGTTTACATGACTAAAGGTAAAGGTGTATTTACAGTAAATAAACGTCCAATGGATGAGTATTTTGGTCGTGAGACTTCTTCAATGATCATTAACCAACCGTTAGATACAGTTGAGATGAGAGATAAGTTTGATTTCACTATCATGGTTAAAGGTGGTGGCGATACAGGTCAAGCGGGTGCAATTCGTTTGGGTGTAACACGCGCTTTAATGGAATACGATAACGACTTAAGACCTGATCTACGTAAGGCTGGTTTTGTTACTCGTGATGCTAGAATTGTAGAGCGTAAGAAAGTTGGCCGTAAGAAGGCACGTAAGAGCGAGCAGTTCTCAAAACGTTAAATCGTTTTCGAAA
>DTUI01000086.1 GCA_012964205.1 Candidatus Thioglobus sp. | reverse complement strand
AGATTCGCAAGCCGCTAGCTGATGAATTGTTATTTGGCAAGCTTGTAAATGGTGGTACTGTCAAGGTTGGTATTAAGAAAGATAAGATTACGCTTAATATTTCAAAATGAAAATCCTCATTAGCAATGATGATGGCTATCAATCTGAAGGTATAAAAGCACTAGTCAAATATTTAGCGAAAGACCATGAGGTGATTGTAGTTGCGCCAAATGAAAATAAATCAGCCTCTAGTAGTTCACTCACCTTAAATCGAGCGTTAAAACCTATCAAGATCGATACAAATATCTACAGTATCGATGCCACTCCAAGTGATTGTGTACATTTAGCCTTATGTGGCTTTCTAGAAGATACGTTTGATTTGGTAGTTACCGGTATTAATTTTGGCGCCAATTTGGGTGATGATGTTATTTATTCGGGTACGGTTGCTGGCGCTATTGAGGGGCGTTTTTTAGGTTTGCCATCGATCGCCATATCTTTAGCCAGCTGGGAAGGTAAAAATTTTGAGTCAGCAGGTAGAGTTATAAGTCAGATTGTTAGTCAAATTCATACTTCACAGCTTTCACACGATACAGTGCTTAACGTTAATGTGCCAGATGTGGCATATGAGGATATCAAAGGTTTTCAGACTACGCGCTTGGGCAAGCGACACATGTCTGAAGCAAGTATTAAAGACAAGGATGACTCTAATGCATATTGGATTGGTGAAAATGGCAAAGAGGCTGATAACGGTGTCGGTACAGATTTTCATGCGATAGCAAATAACTATGTATCGGTTACCCCGTTACAAATTGATCTAACTAAATATAATGAAATTAATACTGTTTCAGAGTGGCTGAAAAAGATAAATTAGTTATTCCAAGTATCTCGTAAGCTCACAGTTCTATTAAAAACAATTTCATTAATATCTTTATTGTCACGACAATAGTAGCCTTCTCGTTCAAATTGATAAGCCATTTCTGGCGCAGCATTGGCCATCGCTGGCTCCACCATACCGTAAGTAACCACGAGTGATTCTGGATTGATTAACTCTTCAAAGTGATCATTCTTGCCTGGATTTTCTAAAGTGAATAAGCGGTCATACATTCTAAATTCAGCCTTTAATGCTTTGGTAGCTTCTACAAAATGAATCACACCTTTGACTTTACGACCATCAGCAGGATTTTTACCTAAAGTATCTGCATCATAAGTGGCATACACCGTGGTTATATTGCCATCAAAATCTGTATCGAACGTCGTGGCGTTAATAACGTAAGCATTACGCAGGCGCACTTCCTTGTCAATTGCTAAGCGCTTGAATTTTTTATTTGGCGCTACTTCTTGGAAATCAGCTCTATCGATAAATAACTCTCTTGAGAAAAATATCTCGCGCTTACCCATCTCTTCATTTTGCGGATGAATAGGGGCTTGCAAAGTCTCCACTTGCTCTTCTGGATAGTTTTCAATAATCACTCGAATTGGGTCAATCACACCCATGGTGCGCGGCGCAACTTTATTTAAGTCATCGCGAACAGCATCTTCTAATAGCTTCATATCAGTCATGCTGTCAACTTTAGAAATGCCAA
>DTUI01000085.1 GCA_012964205.1 Candidatus Thioglobus sp. | reverse complement strand
TAGGTACTCAACACCGAGTGCTAATTTCATAAATAATTTAGGTGTAAAATTAATTCAGTTATTTTATCAAATATTATTACATGGTTGATTATTCTGCTTTAGAACTTCTTAATGGGGTTGACTACTCTATTTTAGAGTCAACAACCAGTACCAATGACTACCTAACTACGCTGCCTTTTTCTAAGGACATCAAAGTTTGTATTGCCAGGGAACAAACTGCCGGGAAAGGTCAATATCAACGAATATGGTTAAGCAAAAAAGACAGTAGCGTGTTGTTATCATTGCGTTATCCATTCCCCACAAAAATAGCATTAAATGGTTTAAGTTTGGCAATGGGTTTATCAGTGATTGATGTATTAGAGCGTGCATACCATCTTGATCACTTAAAACTTAAATGGCCAAATGATATTTATTTTAAAGACCAAAAACTTGCCGGTATCTTGATTGAAAACAGCGTGCAAAACGATCAGCAATCTGTGGTGATAGGCTTAGGCTTGAATCATCAGTTAGGTACAGATTTTGAATGTGACACGCCATGGACTGACTTATCAAATATTTGCTCAACTCTGCCTAATTTAGTAGACTTGCATGAAAAGCTAATCAACAACTTTTTAAAGTCTTGTCAGCGCTTTGAGCAACACGGATTTTCTGCTTTTCAGGCGCAGTGGCATCAACATGATTATTTACTAGGAAAACAGTTAGAACTTAATTATCAAGACAAAAAAACTATTGGCACTGCTAATGGAGTTAATGCGCATGGCGCATTGATTATTAAGTCAAACAACACCCTGATCGAAGCTTATAGCTCCGAACAAATTCGTTTAATTTAGGGTAAGATTAATTACTCAAAATGATGTCTTATTAATTTATGCAAAAAAACACATTAACGGTTAAAAATATTCGTAAAAAATATGCTCAACGTGAAGTGGTGGGCGGTGTTTCTTTTAAAGTTAAGAGTGGTGAAATTGTGGGTTTATTAGGGCCAAATGGTGCTGGTAAGACTACGTGTTTTTATATTGCTTGTGGATTAGTGAGAGCGGATGAGGGCCAAGTGTTTATAGGCGATACACAGGTTAGTAAATTACCTATGCATAAGCGTGCAAAGTTAGGGCTGGGGTATTTACCACAAGAGCCTTCTGTTTTTAGAAAGCTATCTGTTGAAGACAACATTATGGCGGTATTGGAGCTTAATCTTCAGCTCAAGCGTAAACAAAGAAAACATCGATTAGAAGAACTGTTAGCTGAATTTAATATTGAACACATTCGCCATATCGATGGTTTAAGTCTTTCAGGTGGCGAGCGTAGACGTGTGGAAATTGCCAGAGCGTTAGCAATGAATCCAAAGTTTGTATTGCTAGATGAGCCTTTTGCTGGCGTTGATCCAATTTCAGTGGGCGATATTCAGCAAATTATTTTCCATCTCCGTGATAAAGGTATTGGTGTTTTAATTACTGACCATAATTACCGGGAAATGCTAGATACTTGCGATCATTCCTATGTGCTTCATGATGGGAAGATTATTGCCAGAGGAAACAAAGAAGAAATCTTATCTAACGAGGATGTTAAAAAAGTCTATTTAGGCGA
>DTUI01000084.1:3855-7462 GCA_012964205.1 Candidatus Thioglobus sp. | reverse complement strand
TTTTTTGTATATGGAGGCCGGAACCAGAATCGAACTGGTCTAGATGGATTTGCAATCCACTGCATAACCGATTTGCTATCCGGCCAAGGTTGTTTGCAAAGGGCTATATAAAAAAAAGCCTGTCACGACAGGCTTTTGAATTTGGAGCGGGAAACGAGATTCGAACTCGCGACATTCACGTTGGCAACGTGATGCTCTACCAGCTGAGCTATTCCCGCGATAGAAAGTGAAATTATAGTGTTTTTTTCAAATTAGTCAAGGCTGATTTGGGTTTAATTGTCAAAAGTTTTGATACCCTCTCTTAAATAAATAAAACCAGACCATAAAGTGAGTAGTGTTGCAGCTATCAGAAGTGTGACACCAATCTCAAAGCTTGGAAGGCCAAAGAAAGGTTGCTGATAAAGCAAGAATAAAATGGCAAATATTTGCACAAAGGTTTTAACTTTACCAATATAAGAGACATTTACAGTTGATCGCTGACCAATAGTGCCCATCCATTCGCGCAAAGCCGATACTAAAATTTCACGAGAAATGATAATCAACGCAGCGATAGTAATATACCAATGAGTGTCTGATGGATAGAAATCCACTAGCATAATCAATGCCACAGACACCATTAGCTTATCAGCAACAGGGTCTAAAAACGCACCAAGTTGTGATGTCATATTGAGCTTTCTAGCTAGATAGCCATCTAGATAATCGGTAATACTGATAAATGCATAAGCGCCCGTTAGACAGAAGTTAATCCAAGTAAAGATTGGCGTAGCAGTATAGGCTGGCTGGAAATAATACAGGGCGACAAAAACTGGAATTAAGAAAATTCTAGAAAGTGTAATCATGTTTGGGAGTGTCATCATGCGTATATTCTATCAGAAGTGTTTTTGGCGAATAAACTTGATGTAAATTTGATGGTGGGCCCGACTGGAGTCGAACCAGTAACCGCTCGGTTCGTAGCCGAGTACTCTATCCAATTGAGCCACGGGCCCATCAAGCGCGTAATTATCGCTAGTTTTTCGATAAAGGTCAAGCCTAAAGTGCTTTATTTTTTCAAAATTTTGATTAATTTATCCAATTGTGCGATTCTAGAGCCTTTTATAAGGATAACAGTAGATGGATGATTTTTTAGTAGGTGTTCAGAAAGTGCACTTTGCGTATCAAAATGTATGCCGCCATAATGCTTGGCCAGTTCGCCAAAAGTATAAAAATTAGGTGTAATGGCCTTAGCCAGCTGGCCAATCTTCTGATGTAATTGCTTAGTTTGGTTGCCTAGTTCAGCCATAGAGCCTAAAACAATAACTGGCTCTAATTTGAATGTTTGTAGCGCTACTAAAGCTGCCTTAATTGAACTTGGGCTAGCGTTGTAAGTGTCATCAATTAAGGTGAGGTTTTTGGTATGAATAATGCTTAAGCGTCCAGACTCTGCTTGGGTTGATTCCAGGCCAGTTTTAATGGTTTGAATGTCAATATTGAGCGCATGCGCGCAAGCACTTGCTGCTAAGGCATTGTCAATGTTATGAGTACCTAATAACTGTAAATTAACACGAATGCTATCTTGTTTAATATGAAGATCAAAACTTGCGCCATTAATCTGGCTAGCAAAAATATCACCTTGCTCGCCAAAGCTTAGATCGCCTTTAAAATTACTTTGAGCATCGACAATGTTGAGTGATTGCTCTGAGTAAATTTCGCCTTTCGCCTTGATTAAGTTATCAAGTCCGCCAAATTCACCAATATGCGCATCACCTGTATTGGTAACAATGGCAATATCAGGATTAACAATGTCTCGCAAGTGCTCAATTTCACCTAAGTGATTAGCACCCATTTCAATCACAGCATATTGATGATGCGATTCTAGTTTTAATAATGTCATGGGTACGCCCAGGTGGTTATTAAGGTTGCCTTGTGTTTTGAGCGTGGGCGCGGATAAGTTTAAAATATTGGCCAATAAGTTTTTGGTGGTGGTTTTCCCGTTACTGCCAGTAATCGCTATGGTTGTTGGATTGATCTGATTAAGATGGTATTTGGCAATATCGCTGAGCGCCTGTTGTGTGTTTTCAACCATCAAAATAGGTAGTGTAGTTGATACTGATTTACTGGAAATAATAGCCACTGCACCCATTTCTTCAGCTTTTTTGACATAATCATGAGCGTCAAAGTTATCACCAATTAAAGCCAAAAAAACACCACCGCGCATCGGTTGCCGAGTATTGGTATAAATGCCTGAAAATTCAACATTAGTGACACAGTTGATGTTTAGTAGTTTGGCTAGGGTTTTTGTATTAGTTCGTAGCATTATTTTTTTTACGTTAGACGTTAGTAGTCAATTTTCTACTTACCTGTTTTCAAAAAAAAGCCTTAACGTTGCCTGTTTTTTATTTTTTTCAATCTTGCTGCTTCGATAATAGCGGCTAACACCATGTCATTGTCGTTTGATTCTAAGGTTTCATGGTTAAAAATTTGCGTAGTTTCATGCCCTTTTCCAGCGATTAACAGGCACTCTTCTTCGCCCAGAGTAATCACAGCATTTTCAATAGCAACCTGACGATTTTCGGTAATGATAACGCTATAACTGTCGTCAATGCCACTTAGGATGTCATCAATAATAGTTTGAGGATTTTCATCTCTTGGATTGTCATTAGTGAGAATGATTGTGTCGGCCAATTTAGAGGTAATTTTTCCCATCTTGGCGCGTTTGTCTTTATCACGATTTCCGCCACAGCCAAAAATGACACGAATTTTATGTTCTGGGTAGTGATTTTGTAGCGTGATAATAGCTTTTTCAATCGCATCAGGTGTGTGGGCGTAATCTACCCATATTAATTGTTGTGCATTTTTTTGCATTCTGCCAGGTGGCGGATTGAGTTGGTGTAATAATGGAATAATTTGCTCATTGGTAAAATTGCGTGCCTTAAGTGTATGGTAGGCAGCCAAAACATTCATTAGATTAAATTCACCTAAAAATGGAATTTCAAAAACAAAGCCTTTTAGATGAGTGATAAAACCATGCTCATTAATTTTGATATCATCAAAGTCATTAATAGAGTAATGATAATTCTGTGTATTTTTGGCAGCATTGTCAAAATCGGCATGGCTTGAGTCATCTGCATTAAGCACGACATTTTTAACTGAAGCCAATTGGAATAATTTGAGTTTTTCGAGTTTGTACGCATCAAGTGTTTGATGATAATCAAGATGATCCTGACTAAAATTAGTGAATACTGCTTGAGTGATATTAAGTCCAGAAATTCTATCTTGCGCTAATGCATGTGACGACACTTCAAGTACGGCAACCTTAATATTTTTCTGATGATAATTTGACAGCGTTCTGTAAAGTGTCAAGATATCAGGCGTGGTGTGGCTTGATGGTAGCTCACTTTGAGTGATGCCCAGAGTGCCAATTAAACCAGTACTAACACCTAATTTGGTTAATAACTGAGCGATAAAATGAGAAACAGAGGTTTTACCATTAGTACCAGTAACACCGATCACATCTACTTTTAAAGCATCGGCATAAAATGTATTGGCAAGGGTGGATAAGTGGCTAGTTAGATTGTCAATTCGAATCGTTGGTACGCTACATTCAAGATCTTTTGAATCTACCAAAATA
>DTUI01000084.1:0-3755 GCA_012964205.1 Candidatus Thioglobus sp. | reverse complement strand
GGTGCTGGATCAGCAGCAGGTTTAATTAGTGGTGGTACTGGTGCTGCTTCTGCAAGCCTATCTTCACAAGACAACATGTACGAAGTGCCAAAGACAGGTAATGCGCGAATTCTGCATATTACCGATACGCACGGTAACTTATTGCCGAACTACTTTCGTGAACCTAATGTAAATCTTGGTTTTGGCCCTACTTATGGTCAATTACCGCACGTTGTTGGTAAAAACCTCTTAAAGCAAATTGGTGTTAAGCCAGGCTCAGCTGAAGCTTATGCATTTACTTATAATAATTTTGAAGATTTAGCTGCAAAATATGGCAAGACTGGTGGTTTTGGCCAAATAAAAACAGTACTAGAATCTTTACGTGAAAGTGCCGGTGGCGTACAAAATACATTAACACTAGACGGTGGTGATACTTGGCAAGGTTCAGGTACTTCACTATGGACGCGTGGTGCTGACATGGTTGAAGCCTGTAATATGCTAGGTGTTGATGTAATGGTTGGTCATTGGGAATTCACTTATAAAGAAGAAGAAACATTAAAAAATATCGGCTTTTTCAAAGGTGATTTCTTAGGTCAAAATGTTCGAATCATGGAAGACGCTCTAATGGGCGACGAGTACTTTACCATGACAGAAAAATTCGATGGTAATGGCTTGTTTGATGAAGATGAAGCATTGCCGTTTAAGCCTTATGTAATTAAAAATGTAGGTGGGCATCGTATCGCGGTTATTGGACAAGCTTTCCCAAGAACGTCAAATGCCAACCCACAAAAATACTTCTTCCCAGACTGGTCATTCGGCTTACGTGAAGATGAAATGCAAGAATTAGTAACGGACATTCGTGAAAATGAAAAACCAGATGCGGTTGTTGTAATCTCGCATAATGGTATGGATGTTGACATTAAGATGGCATCACGCGTTGTTGGTATTGATGCATTCTTTGGTGGGCATACACATGACGGCATGCCTAAACCTGTTGAAGTTAAAAATGCAGGCGGCATGACAGTGGTTACCAATGCAGGTTGTTCAGGTAAGTATATTGGCGTGATGGATTTTGAAATTAAAGGTCATAAAGTAGTTGGCTATAACTACAAAATGTTACCAATTTTGACTGATTTCATTAAACCAGATGCAGCTATGGTGTCGTTTATTACTAAGATGCGTAATACTAAATATGATAAAAATGTCGTAGAAGCGCGTAGTGCAGAAATGTCAAATAACGCGGATCGTTTAGGCAAAACTTACGATGAAATCTTAACTGAAAAGCTATGTTCTACCAATCAAACACTTTATCGTCGTGGTAACTTTATGGGTACTTGGGATCAAGTATTGGTTAATTCATTACGTGAAGAGCATGATGCTGACTTTGCAATGTCAGCAGGTGTTCGCTGGGGTACGTCAGTACCAGCAGGTCACGATGTAACCATGGAAGATCTAATGACAAACACGTCAATGACTTATGGTGAAACATACGTGAGTGAACTTAAAGGCTCTCAACTTAAAGAGATTTTAGAAGGTATTGCAGAAAACTTATTTGTACAAGATCCGTACTTACAATCAGGTGGCGACATGGTGCGTATGGGTGGTATGGATTACACCATCGATCCAGCGGCAACATTAGGTAATCGTATTTCTGAAATGAAAGATGATGCGGGTACACCACTAGATCCAAACAAGTCGTATAAGGTTGCAGGTTGGGCGCAAGTAGGCTCGATTGGTAATGGTCGATTAATGTGGGATGTTGCTGCAGATTACTTACGTAAGCAAGGTACGCTAGATCTGAAGAAGGTTAACCACCCAACTATTAAGGGCGTTAAAACTAATCCAGGTATTGAAAACTATTCAGGTGAGCTAATTTAAATAAGTACCTTGAATTAATAAAAAGCCCCGCTAGTCGGGGTTTTTTATTAAATAAGATCTTTACTAAACAAAAACATATGAAGTTATTAGTAATATTATTGATGCTCGTCAGTTCTTTTTCACAGGCCGATGTAGTTAAGCCAGCTTTGGTTGAAATTTCAATTATGAGTGATAAGCTCATTGAAATTGAAATTGATTTAAGTCTAGAAGCGGCCATGACTGGTATTGGCACCCAATACAAAAAAACCACTGACGCGCCAAATTCAGAGCTTTATGATGATTTAAGAACGCTTAAATCACAACAATTACAGCAACGATTTTCTGATTTTGAAGCTAAATTTTTAGATAGCTTGGTGTTTAAGGTTAATGGACAAGTGCAGCGATTGAGCCTTGAAAATGCTAGCATTGATATTGTTGGCTATAAAAAACGCCCTAGAAAAACCATTCTTACATACCATGCGTATCCTGATAGTTGGCCAGAAGCCCTGTCATGGCAATATGGGAAAATCTACGGTGATAGCGCACTACGCTGGCAAGTGTATAAAAAGGATGAATACAACTGGAGTCAATGGCGGTGGCTGCGTGATGGCGCACCAAGTGGAGTGATTGATCTTAATCACCCAAAGCCCGTAAGCACCTATCAGCGTTTTATAGAATTTGTGGATATTGGTTTTGATCATGTCATGCCGATGGGGTGGGATCATATTTTATTTATTATTGGTATGGCGCTCTCATCATTGCTATGGCGAAAATTGCTAATTTTAGTCACTAGCTTCACATTGGCGCATACACTTACATTAGGTTTAGCAATGATTGGTGTGATTGAGGTTAGTGCTAGGATCGTTGAACCTTTAATTGCATTTTCAATCGCTTATGTGGCGATTGAAAATTTATTAATTAAACAATCAATCAAACGTAAGAGTATTGTCGTGTTTATTTTTGGTTTGATACACGGACTGGGCTTTGCTGCGATGCTTAAAGAGTTTGAAATGGCACCCGATTCTTTTATAACCACACTCATTGGTTTTAATATCGGGGTTGAATTGGCGCAAGTGGTTATTGTGCTCGGTGTGGTGGGCGTGCTGTTGACATTACGCAGATTAAAACTCAATTATCGACAACTGGCCGTCATACCAGTATCCGTGCTAATCGCACTTGTTGGATTTTGGTGGGGTGTAGAAAGGTTGATTGGTTAAGAAACTACAAGTATTTTTTCTTATGCAAGTTAAGTTTATAAAATGTGAGTGCGCATAGATAATCTACGCAACTGAATATTTTAGAAATCTAACGCAGTATCAGAAGAAAAGACACCGAAATTTAGATAATTTTTGCTTGCATTAGGGTGTGAGTATTAATCGCTCCTACCACTTGATTGCTTTCATTAACCACCGGCAATGAATTTAAGTTAAATTCATCCATCATTTGTACAGCGGCCATTGCAGGTTTATCAGCCAAAATTGATTTACAATTTGGTGTCATTACATCGCCAATTGTTAGCGCCTGAATATCGCTATGAGTTTCTAATACACGTCTCAAATCACCATCTGTGAAAATACCTTGTAATATACTCTCGTTGGTAACCAGCACCATGCCTAAAGCTTTTTGACTCATCACTAGAAGTGCATCTAATAGTTTAGTATCAGCATTGACGGCTGGAATATCATCACCAGTTTTCATGATGCTTTTAACAAAAGTTAACAAGCGTCTACCTAGTGCGCCAGAAGGGTGAGACCTAGCAAAATCATCAGGGCTAAAACCTTTAGCTGTTAACAAGCTAACTGCCAATGCATCGCCCATGGCTAGTGCTACGGTAGTAGAAGAGGTGGGCGCAAGATTGTGAGGACAAGCTTCTTTTTCAACGCTAACATCAAGATGTACATCGCAGGCCTCGCCAATAG
>DTUI01000083.1 GCA_012964205.1 Candidatus Thioglobus sp. | reverse complement strand
ATCATATGAACACCACGCATATGAAAGTGATTGAAGGTAGCTACACAGGTCAAGCGTTCATCACCACAGATATGGATGACAACCAAATCACGGCATTTCACCCGGGTGCGATGAGTGATTCACATCAAAATAAAGTCAGCGATGTTAGCGTTGCGGATATTGGTATTGTCTCTCCCGACGGGCGTGATGGTATGATCGAGCACGCTCAGCAATTCTCAGAGGCTGAAATTCCCTTTATTTTTGATCCCGGACAAGGTATGCCCATGTTTTCAGGCGAAGAGCTAACTACTTTTGTTGAGCAAGCCACTTATGTTGCTGTGAATGATTATGAATCACAAATGTTGCAAGATAAAACCGGACTAGATTTAGCCACGCTTGCCTCTATGGTAGATGCTTTGATTGTTACCAAGGGTGGTGAAGGCAGTGAAATCCATACTGGGGGAGAAGTTATTACAATTGCACCCGCTAAGGCGCAGACAACACAAGATCCGACTGGCTGTGGTGATGCTTATCGTGCAGGCTTGTTATACGGTTTGATGAATGATATGGATTGGAAAACCACCGGTCAATTAGCAGGATTATTAGGTGCGATTAAAATTGCCCATTTAGGCACTCAAAACCACCAATTTGATTTGACTAAAATTGAACAGCTGTATCAGAAAAACTATGGTGAGTCATTATTCTAAGTCGCCATTGTTAAGTAGCCATCTTAGTTTGCAGCTGCTTTTAACGCTCTACCTGTTTTAAAAGCAGCTACTCTAAAGGCTTTAATCTGAATAGTTGCACCAGTTTGTAGGTTACGACTTGTGCGCGCTACACGAACCTCTAACAACAAAAGAGCCAAAGCATGTTAGTTGTACGCCATCGCCTTTAGGCATAGCGCCAGTAATAGCATACGTTGTTGCATTTAACGCACGAGCTGTATCCGCTTTAGAAAAACCAGCTTCTGATGCAACTGCATTGATTAATTATGACACTGTTTTTAATTTTATATATTATTAAGCTATATACATAAAATCTAAATTATTATATAATGACATTAAATAAACTATATTTTTAGAAAAATGAAAGCGTTAGAAAGATTATTTAAATTAAGAGAGGCATTATACGAGCAAGAAGCCGAGCTCGGTATTCAGGATTATTCTGATATCGAACGTAGTATTTTAGAATTTGTCAGCAATCAAAAACAAACCACTATTTCTGAGATTTTAAAGCATCCTTATTTTTCTAAGATTTCATTATCGACGGTCAATCGTGTGGTGGCAAAATTGTTGACAGTTGGTGTTATCAAATCACATCAAGCAACAGATGATAAGCGTAAAATGCACTTGTCGTTTTGTTTAGACAATTGCAATTAAACTAGAGGGGAATTAATATGAATGCATTAAAAAAATTATTTGAGTTAAGAGCGTCATTAGACGTTTATGAGCGTGAGTTAGGTTTTGACCAACTTTCAGAAGTAGAAAAATCTGTGTTAGAGTTTGTTATGCATCAAAAAGATGCTACGATTACTGCGATTACAAAAAATCAATATTTTGCTAAATATTCACTGTCTACCATCAAAAGAGCTGTAGGCGTATTGTTGTCAAACGATATTATTAGCGCTACTCAATCAGAC
>DTUI01000082.1 GCA_012964205.1 Candidatus Thioglobus sp. | reverse complement strand
AGCCGTTGGTCAAGGCGCTGTTGGTATTGAAATCCGTGAAAATGATCAAGAAATTCTAGATTTAATCGCCCCTTTAATTGACACTGAAACCTCTTATAGAATTACCTGTGAACGCGCTATGAATGCACGCCTTGAAGGTGGGTGTTCAGTACCGATTGCAGGTTTTTCTACCATTGAAAATGATCAAATCACACTAACGGGTTTGGTGGGTAATGTAGATACCGGGATTATCTTAAAAGAACGCGTTAGTGGGTCTATTGATGAGTCAGAGAAACTTGGTGTAGTATTGGCTGACAAGCTGATTTCATTAGGTGCTAAGGATATTTTAAAAGGATAGTGATGCCAACACCAATTGACCAACAAGCTTTAAAACAATTATCAGATTGGACAATTCTTGATGAAAAACTACATCGAGTTTTTATCCTGGATAATTTTATTCAAGCTTTTGGTTTTATGACACAAGCTGCAATTGTAGCTGAAAAAATGAATCACCATCCTGAATGGTCTAATGTTTACAAAACCGTTAGGGTTGATTTAACCACCCATAGCGAAGGCTGTATAACCCAATTAGATGCTGAATTAGCAGCGAAGATGGATGACATCTTTAATCAAATGAATAATAGGTAATTAAGTATGTTGAAATTTTTAGAAAAGAACTTTTTTATGATTGTGCAACGCATTGGCTTATTGTTCGCACTTATTGCATTGACAGCGGTTGTAGTATTGGGGCTTGTTAGTTATGAGAAACTCAATGCTAAAGTTAGCGATAAAATCAATACGCCCATTATTAATTTTTCTCAATATAAAAAACCAGTTGATATTCAACCCCCAAGTATTGATGAAACAGTGACCGCAACTTTCAATGCGGGGGACGTTAATACCCAGATATTTAATACACAAATAGATGCCATTGTTAGTAGTTTAAAACAGTTACCAGATAGTGTTGTTAGCAAGGTTAATCTTCGAGATCGTGTAGAAATTTTAGTTAAAATTAAAACAAGTGCTTACTCCAAAGAGCTTCAATTGGCTTATGCCACTTCATTAGCAGAGCTAACCCCGAGATTAATCAATACAAACAACCATCAAATTGATATTGATGATTTTCTTAAGTGGCACGATCAAGAATTCTCTACACAGGTCAATCTTCAAACACAAAGAAATTTATTGAAAATGAGCTCTGTCAAGGCGCAAAAGGTAGCAGGGTTTATCACTTTAAATATGGCAGCAGCAGCTTTAGGTATTTTCATTATGTTTGTAATGATGTTGGCAATGCTGCGTATCGAACAAAACACTCGCCATTAATACCCTCATGCAGGCAATCGGGTTTAATGGTGTTGATTTTATTGAGTTTGAAAAAGAAATAGATTCGCCATCAGCGCACGATCTTTTGGTTGAGATTCGTGCGATTTCAATCAACCCGATAGATGTCAAAGTTAAACAAACCGTTACTAATAAACAAGCCTCACCTGTTATTCTAGGCTTTGATGCTTGTGGTATTGTGCGTGCAGTGGGCGACAAAACAACATTGTTTAAAGTGGGCGATGAGGTTTTTTATGCTGGCGACATGACTCGAGATGGCTCTAACGCCACTCACCAACTGGTGGATGAGCAACTTGTTGGTCG
>DTUI01000081.1 GCA_012964205.1 Candidatus Thioglobus sp. | reverse complement strand
GCTTTTGAGCGGCTTCCTACTGTTTGTGCGCCAATGGCCTTTAAATCTTTTAATAAGTCTATAACTGTTTGATAGGTAAGAGTGAGTTTCTCCATTTCCATCACCGGTGATTGAAAACCAGCGCCAAGCATTTTATCGCCAATATCATGCATATCAGTAAAGGTGTTAACATGGGTTTCGTTATCAACCACTGACCAGCTCTTTTTAAGCTCTTTGAGTGTATCTGGACCAAAGGTAGAGAATAGGATTAATCCATCGTTTTTAAGCACTCTATGGATTTCTGAGAACAGTTGTTTAAGGTCGGGACACCACTGCATCATTAAGCTGGATATAACTATGTCAACACTACTATCTGCCAAAGGTAGATGATTGGCATTAGCGCAAATTTTATGTTTGGATTGGTTGTTCTTGAGTGAATTTTGAGCAAAATCAAGGCAAATAATTTGTGAATTTGGAAAGCGTTTTTTTAGATTGTTGCTTAATAGCCCCGTGCCAGAGCCAAGATCCAAAATAACTTCAGAGCTAGAAGTGATAACCTCAAGCTTTTCGTCCAGTCTTGAGGCGATTTCCTTTTGTAAAAAAGCATGATCATTGTAATCATTAGAGGCCTTATTAAAAGCAGACCTTACTGTAGACATTGATCCACCTTTTTTGTAATATTATTCATTAGTTGAAAATATTGATTATTGCCAGTGGCAAATTCATCACCCATGATATTAATACGAACAACATCAATCTCCAGACCTTCGGTCAATATATTAATATGTTTGATCGGTACACTAGTAGTGCTAATAAGACATTTGGTGCTATTGCTAAGCATGGATTTTTTAGCATTAATTATTTTATAAATACTTAGTCGCTCTTCATGCTTGGTGGTGATGAGTGTCTTTTGATTTAACCGATTCTCTTTAATGAAGTGTTCTAGCGCATTTGAATAACTGGCAATAGGGTGCTTATTGTTTTTCATCACTTGAGTGATGTCGATTTTTAATTGAGTTAGTTTTTGCTGTAGTTTGGCGTAGTTTGCTAGATAAATAGTCTTATTGTCTGGGTCAATTAGGGATAATTTATCAGTTATTTTTTTGGAAAAATCTTTCATTTTTTGGATATTAACCCAACTGTGATGATTGTTAATACCATCATTAACTAATAAAACTGTTTTGGTATTAAGCTGGCTCAAAGATTTACTCAAGCCCACTTCAAAGTTTGGGTGCATAATCACAACTAGGTCGGCTTGTTCAATCATGCTAAGTTGTGATGGCACAAGATGAGCATGGTGCGCTGATTGATTGCCTTTTAGTAACAGCTTTGGCTCAGCAACACTCTGAGTAATATTGCTAACTATCGAATGAATGGGTGCAATGCTCACAACAATATTGGGTGCTGAATAAACATTGGCCGAGAGTAGGGCGAGAAGTGTTAGTAATAGGCGAGACATTGGCGAAATTATACCTATATTGGCGATTATTTTTGACAGACAAAGATGGCTCGTTTTGGCGCCGGTAAGCCTTCAATAGTTAGATTACTATTATTGGGATCAAGAAAATCTTTGATTGACTGAGTATTGTCACCAATCCAGTGAGTAGCTCTTTGCTCTTCTGGGGTGGTTTTAGTAACATCAACTAGCTTGATATTTTTAAACCCAATTTTTTGTAGCCAGGCATGAAGTGTGTCAGTAGAAGGTAGGCACCAAACATTACGCATACGCGCATAACGATCCTCAGGAATGATTTGTTCACCATGCACTTGATCGATAATTAGGGTTTCTAAAATTAGCTCACCTTCATCTTGCATAATATCTTTAAGCTGTTGAAGGTGAAGCATATGGTCTTTTTGGTGATACAAAACACCCATGGAAAACACAGTGTCAAAAGATGACTCTATTGGCATCTGCTCTAGTTTCAAGGGCAATACAAAAGCATTGGGTGGGTTATCCATTAAAGTTCGAATAGCTTGAAATTGATAATTAAAGAGTAAAAATGGTTCAACACCAAGTGCAATACTGGCACCTTGCATTGCCATTAAATAAGTGAAGTAACCATTACCAGATCCAACATCTAGTACCGTTCTACCTTCTAACGATTTGATATGGCCTTTGAGTCGATCCCATTTCATATCACCACGCCATTCACTATCAAGATTTAGATTGCCAATTTGATACGGACCCTTGCGCCATGGCATGAGTTTTTTTAGCGATTGCATTAGTTCATCAGTATTTATTATTGTATCAATACTGACATAAGGGTGTTTAAAACTAACATTGCCAGGCTGCTGGCTTTCAATGGCGATAATAGCATCTTCCCATTTTGGAATATTGCCATTATTGACGCCAAAAGCTTGAGCGGATAACTCAATTAATTTCGCACAAATAGGGGATAAATGCGTCGATTGACAGTGTTTTTCAAATTCTTTAAGCATACAAAACCAGAGTAATATAAAATAGCTTTCAAAGGGGAATTTTAAATTATTTGGAGATTAAAGATATGATGAAAAATACATTAAGTTTTGTAGCGGCAATGGCATTAACAACAAGCATTATTGCCGGTGGTGATGATAGGGATATGGGTCCGGTTGAGGCATTTGACTCAATGCAGCCAATTGCTGAAAAAACAGTAATTACTGAACAGGCACCAGATACAATGACATTAAGTGATACGTCTAAAGTGATTGGTCAAACGCCTTCAGGCTTTGCTGTTACTCAAGCAGCACATGAAGCTTGCCAAGTAACATTAGGCTTGTCAGATGATAATATTACTAGATTTAAAGATGCATTATCTGGTGGATTCTTGTTTAATATAGGTCCAATTGATGCGATGGGTACGCTGTTCTCCCCATCACGTTGGGCTGATTACTTCTCTTGTGTAGAAGGTCAGTAAAAATTATTCATTAGAATAATTAAAAAGGCCTGCAATTGCAGGCCTTTTTAATGTCTAAAGAAAAGTTTATATTTCTAATAGGGAGTGCTCTTTGTCAGCCAATCTAGATTCAACATCTTTGACACTTGCGTCAGTAAGTTTTTGGATGTTATCTTCAGCTTTTCTCGCTTCATCTTCTGAAACCTCTTTGTCTTTCAGTAGATCTTTAAAGTCAGAGTTGGCATCACGGCGAATATTTCGGATAGCGATTTTGGCATTTTCTGCTTCGTCTCTAACTACTTTAACCAAATCACGTCTACGTTCTTCAGTAAGTGGCGGCAGAGGAATTCGTATTACTTGCCCCATAGTTTGAGGATTAAGACCTAAATCTGAAGTCATGATAGCTTTTTCTACCGCAGCTGACATTTCCTTCTCCCAAACTGAAACCTTGAGTGTGCGAGAGTCTTCAGCAACAATATTTCCTACTTGAGATAATGGCACCATTGAGCCATAATACTCAACCTGAACCTGCTCAAGTAATGAAGGATGCGCGCGGCCTGCACGAATCTTGGTAAAATTATTTTCAAGAGAATTAATACTCTTGCCCATGCGCTCTTTAGCGTCTTGTTGAATTTCAGTTAACATAGTTAATTCCTTACAATAGTTCCTAGCATCTCGCCTTTTAGAATGTTAGATAATGTGTTGCTATCTTCAAGCATGCTAAAGACGCAAATCTCAAGATTATGTTCTCGACACATCGCAAATGCTGAAGTGTCCATGATTTGTAAATTTTTTGAAATAGCCTCGTCAAAGCTTAAAGTATCGTAGCGGGTTGCGCTTGAGTCTTTCACTGGGTCAGCAGTATAAACACCATCTACTTTGGTCGCCTTAAATACTGCTTCCGCACCAATTTCAATTGCTCTAAGTGTTGCACCGGTATCGGTTGTAAAACATGGTGCACCAGTGCCTGCTGAAAAAATCACTACCTTTCCAGCGCTTAATGCTTCTTTAGCCTTATTGTGATCCATTGGCTCACAAACGCCACCACCAATTGGAAATCCTGACATAACCAAAACGTCAACATCATTTTTTCGACAAGCATCTGAAATAGCCAATGCATTCATAACAGTGGCTAGCATACCCATGTGGTCGCCAGTAACTCGATTCATGCCTGCCTCAGCTAATGCTGCACCACGGAAAATATTACCGCCTCCAACAACAATACCCAGCTCAACACCTTGGTCTAAAACTGATTTGATAATGCCAACTACTTTATTCAAAGTACTTGGATCAATAGTGTTGTTAGAGCTGGCCAATGCCTCGCCACTAAGCTTTAATAAAATGCGTTTGTATTTGACCATGTTAATAATTTGTAAAGGATAGTTGATAGAGAGTGATTTTACCTATCTTGTTCGTTATAATGAACCCTTTGTCCGACATAATTTAGCCAACCATGGATCAGATCAGCATACGCGGTGCCCGCGTTCACAATTTAAAGAACATCGATATTGACATTCCTAGAAATAAGCTTGTTGTTATTACAGGATTATCAGGTTCTGGTAAGTCATCTTTGGCTTTTGATACTATTTATGCCGAGGGTCAAAGACGATATGTTGAGTCGTTATCGGCTTATGCAAGGCAGTTTTTATCATTGATGGAAAAGCCAGATGTTGATCACATTGAAGGACTATCTCCTGCTATCTCCATTGAACAAAAAGCTACCTCACATAATCCACGATCTACCGTGGGTACAATCACTGAAATTTACGATTATTTAAGATTGTTGTTTGCTCGAGCGGGCATTCCAAAATGTCCTGAGCATGAAATTGATCTTGAGTCACAAACCATTTCACAGATGGTGGATAGTATTACAGCCTTGCCTGATGGTGAAAAAATTATGCTACTTGCCCCCATTGTGCAAAATCGAAAGGGTAGTCATAAAAAACTATTAGAAGAGTTGTCTCATCAGGGTTTTTTACGAGCCCGTGTAGATGGTGAAATCATCTATATGGATGAGATGGATGAGCTTAATGGAAAAACTCGTCACACCATTGAAATTGTTGTTGATCGATTGAAGATTCGTGAAGATATTGTTTCTAGATTATCTGAATCTCTGGAAACGGCATTAAACCTAAGTAGTGGCTTGGTGCGAGTTGCCTCAATGAGTGAAGAGCCTGACTGGGAAGAGCTGGTTTTTTCAGCAAAGTTTTCTTGTGTTCAGTGTGGCTATTCTTTAACCGAATTAGAGCCGAGACTTTTCTCTTTTAACAATCCAGTGGGCGCTTGCCCAACTTGTGATGGTTTGGGTGTGAAAGACATGTTTGATGCGCAAAAGGTAGTGGCTAATCCAGGGCTTAGTTTGGCTGATGGTGCCATTTATGGCTGGGGTCGTTCAAATGCGTATTTTTATCAAATACTGATGTTGCTTGGCCAGCATTATGGATTTGATATTGAAACAACCTATGAAGAATTAAGCGACGAGCATAAGAAAATTGTTTTATATGGTAGTGGTGAAGATGAAATTGATTTCTCTAAAATAAAAGGCAGACAGGGTTGGTCAAATAAAGCTAAGCCTTTTGAGGGCGTAATTCCACGCATGATGCGTCGCTATGAAGAAAGTGAGATTCGCTCTGTTCGTGAAGAATTGTCACGCTATGTGGTTAGCCAAAGTTGTATGGAATGTAATGGTGATCGACTTAATCAATCTGCTAGAAATGTCTTTATTGGCGGTCATAATTTATCCCACATTACAAAATTGTCCATTGCTAATATTTATGAGTTTCTTAAAGATTTAAAGCTTGAAGGTTCAAGGGCGCAAATTGCCGACAAAATTTTAAATGAAATCATACAGCGATTAGAATTTTTGATTAACGTTGGGCTTGAGTATCTTAGTCTTGATCGCCGAGCAAATTCTTTGTCAGGTGGTGAGGCGCAACGCATTCGTTTGGCTAGCCAAATTGGTGCAGGTTTGATGGGTGTCTTGTATGTGTTGGATGAGCCGTCTATTGGCTTACATCAGCGAGACAATCAAAAGCTACTCAACACATTGACTTACCTGCGTGATATTGGCAACACCGTGATTGTGGTTGAGCATGATGAGGATGCTATCAAACAAGCAGATTATGTGATTGATATTGGCCCAGGTGCGGGTATGCACGGTGGTGAAATTATTGCAGTGGGTACGCCAGAAGAGATCGCGAATAATCCAAAATCACTGACAGGTGATTATATTAGTGGTAGACAAAGTATTGAGGTGCCAAGTATTCGCAAAACTTCAGATCGATGGATTGAGATTAAAGGCGCTAGAGGTAATAATCTAAATGGCGTTGATCTGTCAATTCCCGTTGGTGTGCTAACGTGTATTACTGGCGTATCTGGCTCAGGAAAATCAACCCTAATTAACGATACCTTATATGCATTAGCGGCGCGTGATTTGAACCGCGCACAAACCACCCCAGCGGAGTTTGACTCTATTGATGGATTGGATAATTTTGACAAAATTGTCAATATTGATCAAAGTGCTATTGGCCGTACACCACGATCTAATCCCGCAACTTATACAGGTATGTTTTCTCTTATTCGTGATTTGTTTTCACAAACGCTTGAAGCCAGAACTCGAGGCTATAAGGCAGGTAGATTTAGTTTTAATGTTAAAGGCGGGCGTTGTGAGGCGTGTAAAGGCGATGGACTGATCAAAGTGGAAATGCATTTTTTGCCAGATATTTATGTGCCTTGTGATGTGTGTCATGGCGATCGTTACAATCGTGAAACTTTAGAGATTACTTACAAGGGTAAAAATATATCTGATGTACTTAGTATGACGGTTGAAACTGCAGTAGAGTTTTTTGAGCCAATTCCTAAAATTAAGCAAAAATTACAAACATTGATGGATGTTGGTTTGTCATATATAACCTTAGGGCAAAACGCTACTACATTGTCAGGTGGTGAAGCGCAAAGGATTAAGCTAGCAAAAGAGCTGTCAAAATTGGATACAGGTCAAACGCTTTATATTCTAGATGAGCCAACAACGGGCTTGCATTTTCATGATATCAAACAGTTGCTAACTGTAATTAATCGTTTGCGAGAAAGAGAAAACACTATTGTTATTATTGAGCACAATCTTGATGTGATCAAAACGGCTGATTGGATTGTAGATCTAGGTCCCGAAGGCGGAGACAAGGGTGGTCATATCATCGCAACCGGAACCCCTGAAGAGGTTAGTCAGGTTGAAGGATCTTACACAGGTCAGTATCTAAAGAGTTACTTATAGTCCTTTAGCGTTGGATAGGTTAAGGTCGGTAATCTCATAGATATATTGCCTGCCTTTTTTGGTTTGCTGGATTAGAATTGGCAGGTATCGGAATTCTGATAAAAAATAAGCTTGAATATTATCGCCTTGATGATTAATTCGTTCAATTTTAATGGCGCTATAAGTTTTACCCTGAATGCTAATTTCTTGATTTTCAAACTTTTTAAAATCTTGCTGCTCAATAGAGCTTCCATCGGCTATTTGGTAGCTAAATAAAACCTGATTGGAGTTGTTTTTAAGATCATATGATAAGGCTAAAAAAACACTTAATGGGTCAGTGATATTACCCTTGACAGCCTTCCAAGTAAGAATTTTTGGCTGCATCTTGGTAAGTGTAGATGTAACAATACTAGAATTAGAGTTGATATCAATAGTGCGACTTTTGGTTATCTGCTTGTCTTCTTGCTCCATGATTTGATAGTTGTTACTATCAACACCACTACCATTAACTTTGAACGTTGAGCTGGCGGCAATAGAGTAATCTTTGATCAGTGCAGCTAAACCAGAAGTTTGAGCGTTGGCTGTATAAAAATAACCATCTTCTA
>DTUI01000080.1 GCA_012964205.1 Candidatus Thioglobus sp. | reverse complement strand
TATAATAATCTATACCAATATAGAACGGTGTAGGGTGTTGACACAAGCATAGTTGCTGACAAGTTGTCCATGAGGGGTTTATTTCTATAATGCAAGCCATAAGGTTTGCAAATTTCAAAGGAGAGAGGGGTATGAAATTTGTAACAGCAATTCTACGACCGCACAAACTAGACGATGTTAGAGAGGCTCTTTCAGAAGTTGGCGTATCTGGCATCACCGTAACCGAAGTTAAAGGCTTTGGTCGTCAAAAAGGCCATACTGAGTTATATCGTGGCGCAGAGTATCAAATTGATTTTTTACCAAAAATTAAATTAGAAGTTGCAATAGTAGCATCAAAGCTTGATTTAGTTATTGAAGCAATTAGTAATGTTGCCAGTTCTGGAAAAGTGGGCGATGGCAAGATTTTTGTATCTAATTTAGAAAAAGTGATTCGAATCCGTACTGGTGAGATGGATCAAGACGCACTTTGAAGAGTAATAAATTTAAAAAAATTATTATTAACATTATTGGCTTTAATGCCAATAGGTGTATTTTCTGAAGGTTTAGATATCATCTCTCATGAAGAAATAGGTTACGATTTATAGAATAAATCTAGACTGATTAAACCCGCTAAAGGCTTTGTTTTTAGCGGGTTTTTTTATGCCTAAAAAACTGCATTCGTATATAATTAAATTTAATCATTTTTATTGTTTTTAGTAATGCGTATAAATCATCCTTTAACTGGCTCTATGGTCGCTCTAATAACCCCCATGTTCGATAATGGCTTGGTAGATTTTGATGCGCTTGAAGCGTTAGTGGAGTTTCATGTTGAGTCTGGAACCAAAGCCATTATTACAATGGGAACAACTGGCGAGAGTGCAACACTTAATCAGCAAGAGCATATCGAAGTAATGAAAAAAACCATAGAGTTTGCTGATAAGCGCATTGCAATCATTGCTGGCACGGGTGCAAACTCAACTTCTGAGGCGATTGAATTAACTCAAGCAGCTAAAGATATGGGCGCAGATGCTTGTTTATTGGTAACGCCGTATTACAATAAGCCCACTCAAGAAGGCCTGTATCAGCATTATAAGCTGATTGCTGAAACAGTCGATATTGATCAAATTTTATACAATGTTCCTGGTAGAACAGCGGTAGATTTATCTGTAGAAACAGCTGTTCGTTTATCAACGATAAAAAATATCATTGGCATCAAAGATGCAACTGGCGATTTAGCTGTAGCTCAAGCGTTGATAGATCAATGTCCAGAGGATTTTTTATTGTATAGCGGAGATGATGCAACCGCGATTGAATTTATTTTAATGGGCGGTCATGGCGGTATTTCTGTAACTGCTAATGTTGCGCCAAAAGCCCTTTCAGAGGCTTATGAGGCAGCATTTAATGATGATCGCACTAATGCAGAGCTAATCAATCAGTCTTTAATCAATCTACACCAAAATTTATTTATTGAATCTAATCCAATACCGGTTAAGTGGGCGATGCATAAAATGGGGAAATGTGGCAGTGGAATTCGCCTACCATTAACAAAATTATCACAACAAGCTCAAGTAACATTAGAGCAAGATTTATCCAATTTAAAGGTTATATAATTATGATAAAAAAAATCACAACAGTGGTAATAGCTTTATCTTTAGGTGGTTGTTTTTCAATGGACAACAACAAAGAAGAAGAAAAGGTG
>DTUI01000079.1 GCA_012964205.1 Candidatus Thioglobus sp. | reverse complement strand
CAATATAGTATTTATCTTGATAAAGATAGATAGAGCGCCATAATATAATATTACCTAAAGTTGGTTTAACGATGGATTTTTCAATAATATGTCCACGATTTTTAGCAATCTCTGACTGGATGTTCGTTGCCTTGCCCTGTTGTATATAGGCAGTGGCTAAGTATGCAGCACAAAATATTAAACTATAAATTATAATATTTTTAGATTTGTAAATTAAATTCCCAATAACGCCAACAAGTAACGATAGTGAAAACACCGGGTCAATAATAGAAATTATACTTCCAGCAATGCGCTCATCTGAGAATGGTAATAATAGATGTGTACCATATCCCGTGAAGGCATCCAAAACACCGCTTAATAGATATCCTAAGAAAGCAAATAAATAAAGGCGGCTAAAGTTTATACTCTTTCTAACAAATGGCCAACATACTATCGCACCAATCAGTGCGCCTATAGGGATAAATGCGATTGCATGGGTAAAATGTCGATGATAATCTAGGAATAGTAATGGGTCGTTAGCGGATTGAATAAATATATCGGCGTCAGCTAGAATGCCAGCTATACAGCCGATAAAAGTTGCAATTTTTATTTCAGATTTTCTGGCACCAAGTTGTGCAACTGCTGACCCTAATAACGCCTGTGTAACGATGTCCATAGTAATTTGGAAATTTTAGATACCACATAATACCGGAAAGACTAGCATCAGCCTATTACAACAAGCAAGGCTAGTGAGGTTGAATTCTCTATGTATGCTGAATAACCCAATTACTAAAGTCAGACACACTCAGAGCGCCAGATACACGATCAATTTCTTTGCCATTTTTAAAAATCGCTAGTGTTGGAATGGATCGTATATTGTATTTGGCAGAAATAGCCTGTTCTTTTTCGGTTTCTATTTTGATAAAGCGGGCCTTGGGCTCGAGTTGTGCAGTTACCTGCCTGAATGTAGGTGCAAACTGTTTGCATGGGCCACACCAAGTTGCCCAAAAATCAACAATTAACAATTCACCTGTTTTCTCAATGGCACGTGTTAATTGTGTGCCCGTCATTGAGATTGGCTTACCTTTGTATAAAGGTTCTTTACATTTTCCGCAGTTAGGATTTTTGACTAGCTTTTCTTCTGGGATGTTGTTTAATCCGCCACAGCTTGTACACATTGTAATCATAGAGATCGCCTTAGTTATTTTGCTTATAAGGTTTATCTATGGGCAGTTTGCTTTAATTACAAGTTAAACCAGGTGATCACTTGAAGATTTGTTAATGTAAGTTAAATCTTGTCTAGTAGATGGTCGCTTAGAGCGTGGAACTTTATTCTTTTTACGCTTAACTAGTTCTTCTTTTGATACAATTTTATCAACAGACACAAGATCATTAACACTTTTTTTGATTGATTGAAATGCTTTTGGGGCTTGAATTTCGACAATTTGCTGAATGATCCATTTTTCATCAACCTCAGTCATGGCTTTTTGGACCTTCTCACCAAAATAGCGCATGAATAAATAGTTAGGCTCTCCTTCAGAAAACTCAAAATCACTATAGTCTTGAGAACGTAAATTATAAGTATCTATAAATTCTTGCCAGTGATCGCCTTCACCAATACGCTCTTGTTTATTTTCTTGGTAATAGTCCGCTGATTGTTTGGCTATTGCAATGATAAGCTCTTGACGCTTCTTTGTATCAAGAACATCAAACGCCAATCGATCAACACATTGAATTAAATAGCACATGTATTCTCTAATAACGTCAAATACTTGCGCTTTTTCAATAACGTAGGCTTTGTTGATTAGATCAGTTAGGTGGTTTTTAGTAATGCGCCAAGAATTAAAGGCAAGCGCGCCTGCTATGTCATCTATGGTTTTTACTTGAGTTTTATGCCAAGTGCTTTTTACTCTCATGTTATTTATTTATAAAGTTCTATGAAGAGAATTTTAACAAGCAATTGAAGGGAGATTGCTTATAAATAAAAAGGGGAATTAATCGCAGTTGTAGTTCTTAAAAGAACCTAAATCATGAACTTCATCAAAACCCATTTGAGTTAAATAATTTTTTGCAGTTGCTGAGCGAGCGCCACTTAGACAATACAAAATAACTGCCTTATCCTTTTTAATTACATTGGCTGCATTCATAATACCCTGAAGTGGCAAACTGATTGCATTTGGCAGTGCGCCACGTGAAAATTCAGCACTCGTTCTAACGTCAACAAGTTGAGCACCTTTTGCTAATAGTTTGCACGCATCAGCGGACGAAAATGAGTTAAACATAGTATAATTTCCTGAATAAGTTTTATTTGAAAGCTCTAGTCTATTAAGAGGTTCAAATCAATATAAGGGATCCATTATATAACAATGTTAAGTAAAAAGCAACTAAGAAATGATATAGAGGCAGTCGCTGAGGCGCTTAAAAAGAGACATTTTTCCTTTGATATCAATGCCTTAACTGAATTAGAAAATAGTCGAAAAAAAAATCAGGTTAAAACACAAGAGCTTCAAAATTTAAGAAACTCTCAATCAAAATCTATTGGCAAGGCTAAAGCTGCTGGCGAAGATATTAAGCCATTATTAGATGCTGTGGCTAACCTTGGCGATGATCTTGATGCGGCTAAATCTGAATTACAAGATATTTTAGCTAAAATTGATGATATCACTTTATCAATGCCTAACATTCCACACGAATCAGTTCCTGAAGGAAAATCTGAAGATGATAATATTGAGGTGTCAAAATGGGGTGAGCCTGGCCAGTATGATTTTGAAGCCAAAGATCACGTTGATTTGGGCGAGAAGCTTGGTTTAGATTTTGAAACGGCGGCGAAGATTTCAGGCAGTCGTTTTTCGGTAATGACAGGAAAAATGGCGCGTCTACATCGTGCTTTGACTCAGTTTATGATTGATCAGCATGTCGATGTTAATGGTTATACTGAAGCCTATGTTCCATATTTGGTGAATGCAGAATCACTAATGGGAACAGGTCAATTGCCTAAATTTGAGGCAGACTTATTTAAAACCCATTTGCATGGCGAAGAGGGTGATGCTAAAACTTTGTATCTTATTCCTACTGGCGAAGTTCCTATTACCAACATGATGCGTGACACCATTGTTAATGAAGCGGACTTACCACTTAAATTTGTTGGTCATACGCCAAGTTTTAGATCTGAAGCGGGTGCTTATGGTCGTGATACTCGTGGCTTGATTCGCCAACATCAATTTGAGAAGGTTGAGTTAGTGCAAGTGGTTAAAGCTCAAGATTCTTATGCGGCCTTAGAGGTGTTAACATCACATGCTGAAGGTATTTTGCAGGCACTAGAATTGCCATATCGTAAAGTTAATTTATGTACTGGTGACCTTGGATTTTCATCTGCAAAAACATTTGATCTTGAGGTTTGGTTGCCCGGTCAGAATGCGTATCGTGAAATTTCTTCGTGCTCATGCTTTGAAGATTTTCAAGCGCGCCGCTTACATTTAAGATTTAAAAACAAAGAAACAAATAAATCAGAATTATTGCACACTATCAATGGCTCTGGCCTTGCGGTAGGTAGGACTTTGGTTGCAGTCTTAGAAAATCATCAACAAGCTGATGGCAGTATTAAAGTGCCATCAGTATTACAAGGCTACATGGGTGGCCTGGAAGTTATTAATTAATTTTTTATATAAGGAGATAAAATGAATTTATTAGATTTAATCATTAGCCCTGCATTTGCAGAAGGTTCAGAAGGTGGCGCAGGCGACCCATTAGGCGGTTTACCATTTTTAATTATCATGTTTGTGCTGATGTATTTTTTACTCATCAGACCACAGCAAAAACGTGCAAAAGAGCATAAGACATTATTATCAGTGTTGAAAAAAGGTGACGAAGTAGTTACCAATGGCGGCATTATTGGCACTGTAGCATCAGTCGATGAATCGTTTGCGACATTGACGATTGCTGAAGGTATTGTTGTTAAAGTTCAAAAGCAAGGTATCAATCAAAAATTACCAAAAGGCAGTGCTCAAATTTAATTAACTCAGGCTTTTTATGAATCAGTTTTCTGCACTTAAAAATACATTAATAGCATTTTTCTTATTGCTTGCAGCATTGTACGCATTGCCAAATGTCTTCGGCTCAGATTTGGCAGTTCAGATATCTGCTACTGGTGATGCCGCCTTGGTTCAATCTGATTTAGACAAGGTTAAAAAAACCTTAGATACTAAGTCAATCACCTATAAGTCGGTTGAGCTAACTGGTCGTAGAATTTTAGCTCGATTTTCAGATAACAAGTCACAGCTAAAAGCTAAAGAATCGCTGAAGCTAGAGCTTGGCCGTAATTACGTTACTGCCCTGAATCTGGCGCCTTCTGTTCCAACTTGGTTGGCTGATTTGGGTGGAAAGGCAATGTCATTGGGGCTTGATCTTCGTGGCGGTGTACACTTCTTGTTAGAAGTTGATATGCACGCTGTGATCAATATGTCGATTAATAAATCTTACAATGAGGTGCGTTCGTTACTTAGAAAAGATCGATTGTATAAGCGTGTAGAAATCCAAGGTAATCATCTTGTTATTTTATTTAAGACTAGCGAGACTAAGGACAAAGGTCTTGAGATAATTAAAGCGGAATTAACTGACCTTGAGGTGCTAGAAGTTGAGTCCGATAATGACTTACAAGTCAGCATTGGCATTACTGAAAATGCTCAGACTGAAGCTAAAAACAATGCTTTAAAGCAAAATATCACCACCTTGCGCAATCGTGTTAACGAGCTTGGTGTTGCAGAGCCAATTATTCAGCAGCAAGGTTTAGAGCGTATTGTTGTGCAATTACCAGGCGTGCAAGATACGGCGCGTGCTAAAGAAATCCTAGGTGCTGTTGCTACATTGGAGTTTCGTCTTGTTGATGAAAAGAATGACCCACAAACAGCCATTCAGTCAGGTCGTACACCAGTTGGCTCTAAGTTGTATTATTTTAGAGATGGGCGTCCATTGCTACTTAAAACCCGTGTAATTACTACTGGTGAAAATATTACTGGCGCATCTTCTGGTATAGATTCAGAAAATGCAACGCCAATGGTTAATATTACTTTGGATAGTGCTGGCGGTCGTGCAATGCTAGACACCACTAAAAAATATTTACATCATCGTATGGCGGTTGTTTTTATTGAGAATAAAGTTGAAACTATTTTAGAAAAAGGCAAGATATTTAAAAAACGTTCAACCACTCAAGATGTGATTAACGCAGCAACCATTCAAGGTACTTTTTCATCAAGGTTTCAAATCACTGGTATTGATAGCGCCAGAGAGGCAAGAAACTTAGCGCTTTTATTAAGAGCGGGTTCGTTATCAGCACCAATTGAGATTATCGAAGAGCGCACAATTGGCCCAAGCTTGGGTGCTGACAATATTAACAAAGGTGTGATGAGTGTTATTATTGGCTTTATCTTGGTATTAGTATTTATGGCGGTTAGATACCGAGTATTTGGTCTAGTTGCGAATGTCGCTTTGACACTTAATCTAGTAATGATTGTGGCAGTTTTATCGTTATTACAAGCAACTTTAACATTGCCAGGTATTGCCGGAATTGTACTAACGGTAGGTATGGCAGTTGATGCCAACGTACTAATTTTTGAGCGAATTAAAGAAGAATTAGGTACGAATAGTAATATCCAAAAAGCTATTTCAGCGGGTTATGATAAGGCAGTATTGACCATTGCCGATGCAAATATTACTACGTTGATCGCAGCATTAGTATTGTTCAGCTTTGGTACTGGCCCAGTTAAGGGTTTTGCAATTACTTTATCGATCGGTATTGTGACTTCAATGTTTACAGCCATTATTGTTTCACGAGCGATTATTAATAAAATTTATGGTGGCAAGAAAAAGCTAGAGGAGATTTCAATATGAGCATAACAGCTTTAAAAA
Organism: Candidatus Thioglobus sp.; assembly: GCA_012964205.1. GTDB lineage: Bacteria > Pseudomonadota > Gammaproteobacteria > PS1 > Pseudothioglobaceae > Thioglobus_A. The sequence goes on along the minus strand of DTUI01000079.1, from coordinate 25,621 downwards.
TTCCAACAATTGATTTTGTTGGAAAGCGCATGTACGCTATTATTTTTTCAGCTATGCTGATTGGTCTTAGTGTATTTTCATTAGTTAACAATGGCTTAAAGCTAGGCATTGATTTCACGGGTGGCACGCTTATTGAGGTTGGCTATAAACAAGGTGTAAATTTATCTGAGGTAAGATCAACACTTGATCAAGCTGGTTTTAAACGCGCAAATGTTCAGTATTTTGGCTCTACTAACGAAATTTTAATTCGTCTTGAGCCTCAAACTATTTCGAGTGCAAAGCTAAGTACTAAAATTATTCGCCTATTGGGAGACGATGTTGATATTCGTCGGGTGGAATTTGTAGGCCCCAAGGTTGGCGAAGAGCTAACTAATGATGGTGGACTGGCTATGCTATACGCTTTGATTGGTATTTTGATATATGTTGCTTTTCGTTTTGAGTATCGCTTTGCTTTAGGCTCAATTTCTGCATTGATTCACGATGTAATTGTTACATTAGGCTTCTTTTCTATCTTTCAGATAGAGTTCGACCTAACAGTATTGGCGGCTATCTTGGCTGTTATTGGTTATTCTTTGAATGATACGATTGTCGTATTTGATCGAATTCGCGAAAATTTCTTATCAACGCGTCATGTTGATCCTGAAAAAATTATTAATGGCGCCTTGAATCAAACCCTTTCGAGAACAATCATGACTTCATTAACTACGTTGATCGTATTACTGGCGTTGTTCTTTTTAGGTGGTGAGATTATTCACGGTTTTGCTGTTGCACTTTTGATCGGTGTATTGATTGGAACCTACTCTTCAATATATGTAGCAAGCTCAATGATTCTCGCGATGGGCATTACCAAGGAAGACATGCTGCCTTCAGAGAAAGAAAAACAAGAAATCGATACAAGACCTTAGTCTAGTATTTGACTCATTAAAAAGGCCGCTAGTTAAGCGGCCTTTTTAATGCATGACATTTTGCTTATGTCTACGCTTTAAACTTCTCAAATACCAAACAAGCGTTAGTGCCACCAAAGCCAAAGCTATTCGACATCACTCGGTTGATTGATTGAATTGTTGTTGAGCGAACAATTGGTACACCTTGTGCTGCTTCATCAATATTTTCAATATTAACAGACTCGGCCATGAAATCGTTTTGTAGCATTAGTAATGAATAGATGGCTTCGTTAACACCAGCAGCACCTAAGGCATGACCAGATAATGATTTTGTTGAGCCAACGTTAGGCACTTCATCGCCAAACACTTCTTTAATGGCGCCTAATTCTTTAGAGTCACCAACTGGTGTTGATGTGCCATGCGCGTTGATATAATCAATAGGACCGTTGACAGTTGAGATTGCTAACTGCATACAGCGTTTAGCGCCTTCACCTGATGGAGCAACCATATCATAACCATCTGACGTGGCGCCATAGCCGGTTAGTTCAGCTAGAATAGTTGCGCCACGTGCTTGTGCATGTTCTAGAGATTCGAGTACTAAAGCGCCACCACCACCAGAAATAACAAAACCATCACGATCTGCATCATATGCACGAGAAGCCTTGTCAGGCGTTTCGTTATACTTAGAGGAAAGCGCACCCATGGCGTCAAATAGCATTGTTAATGACCAGTGTAGTTCTTCGCCACCACCAGCAAACACAACATCTTGCTTGCCCATTTGGATTTGCTCCATAGCATTGCCAATACAGTGTGCAGATGTTGAACAAGCAGAGCTAATTGAATAGTTAATGCCCTTAATTTTGAACATGGTAGATAGGCACGCCGATGTGGTTGATCCCATTGTACGAGGTACACGATACGGGCCTACTCGCTTAATACCTTTTTCTCTTAAAATATCAGCCGCTTCAACTACATTTTGGTTAGAGGCGCCACCAGAGCCCATAATTAGGCCTGTACGAGTGTTCGATACTTGATCTTCGCTTAAGCCAGATTGCTTAATAGCTTGATCAAGTGCAACCGCATTGTAAATAGCTGCGTCAGCCATAAAGCGCTTCATTTTTCGATCAATAATGTCGCTTGAATCGACTTCAGCAACTTGACCAGATACATGAGACCTAAGTCCCATTCTGGCTTGATCTTCATCAAACTTAATGCCTGATTTTGCTGTTTTTAATGATTCTAAAACTTCTTCACAGTTTGCGCCTAAGCTAGACACAATACCCATTCCGGTTATGACAACTCTATTCATTAGAATGCGCTCGTATCAGTAAACAAGCCAACTTTTAAATCTTTAGCTTCGTAAATAACTCTGCCATCAACTTCCATAGTTGCATCACCGATACCCATGTAAAGTTTACGAGCAATAACGCGTTTAAGATTAATACGGTAAGTTACTTTTTTGGCTGCTGGCAATACTTGGCCAGTAAATTTAATGCTGCCACCTAATGCGCGACCACGACCAGGGCCACCTAACCAGCCCAAATGAAAGCCAATTAGCTGCCACATAGCATCAAGACCTAAACAACCAGGCATTACTGGATCTTCGTTGAAATGACAGGCAAAAAACCACAAATCAGGGTTAACGTCTAATTCAGCAATAATTTCACCTTTACCGAATTCGCCACCTTCATCTGAAATGTGGGTAATTCTGTCAAACATTAGCATTGGCGGCTGAGGCAGTTGAGCATTGCCTGGGCCAAATAATTCGCCATTGCCACATTGGATTAATTCTTCGTATGAATATGAGTTTTGCATAGATTTGCCTTGTTTATCTTTTGATGAAATTATACATCAAAGTCCTTTATTTATATCGTCTATCAAGTCGTTTACATCTTCCAGTCCAACAGAAATTCTAATTAGACTTTCTGAAATATTTGCGCTTAGTTTTTCTTCATCAGTTAGGCGACCATGCGTGGTGGTGGCGGGATGAGTAATGGTTGATTTGGTATCACCCAAATTGGCCGTTATTGAAAATATTTCCGTGGCATTAATAATGTTAAATGCCGCTTGTTGCCCACCTTTGATTTCAAACGAAACAATGCCACCAAAGCCAGCTTGCTGATTTTTGGCTAGCTGATGATGAGGATGTGATTTTAGGCCTAAATAGTGCACCTTTTCAACTGCAGGTTGTTTTTCTAGCCAAGTCGCAAGTGTTAGTGCATTGTCACAATGAGCATTCATTCTTAAGCGTAATGTGTCTAAGCCTTTGAGTACGATCCAAGCATTAAAAGCGCTAAGGCTTGGTCCGGTTGTGCGCACAAAGCCATGCACCTGCTCGATAATATCTTCATTGCCCAATACTGCACCAGCAAGACATCGTCCTTGTCCATCAATATATTTTGTTGCTGAATGAATAACAATGTCAGCACCCAGCTCTAATGGCTTTTGTAATGCAGGTGTTAATATGGCATTATCAACAGCCAATAGAATATCATTAGCCTTTGCGATTTTACTAAGCGCTAGAAGGTCAACTACTTGCCCCAGTGGATTAGACGGGGTTTCCAACAGAAAAAGCTTGGTGTTGTCATTAATTGAATTTTCCCAAGCGTTTAAATCTGATAAATCAACAAAGCTAACACTAACGCCAAATTTAGAAATAATAGTATTAAGTAGTACAATCGATGTACCAAACATGTTGCGCGAGGCAACAATATGATCACCTGTTTTTAATAAAGCCATTAAGGTGGCAAAGATAGCTGCCATACCAGATGATGTGGCAACACAGGCTTGAGCACCTTCTAGTGCAGCAAGCTTCTTTTCAAATGCATCTACGGTTGGATTGGTAAAGCGCGCATAGATGTTGCCAGGCTCTTCTTTAGAAAAACGTTTAGCCGCTTGTTCAGCAGAATCAAAGACAAAGCTAGAGGTTAAAAATATTGCCTCTGAATGCTCTTGTTCAGCTGTTGTTCGATAGCCTTCACGAATTGCTTTGGTGTCGAAATTTAACTCTTTCATTGTTTGTAAGTAATTGACAAATAGGGTTATTCTACATCATTGCAGATTAATTCAGAACTTTCGTTAGTGTTGTTTTTTTCCTTAACAGAATCGGCCCTAGCTTCTTCTATCTCGCTTAAATATTGCTGATCAATATCGCCAGTAACGTATTTACCATCAAAACAAGAGCTATCAAACGTTTGTATTTTTTTATTGCCTTGTTGGACACACCAAATTAAATCTTCTAAATCTTGATAGATAAGTTTGTCAGCGCCAATCGCTTTGCAAACCTCTTCTGTGGTTTTTCCATGAGCAATAAACTCTTTATTACTAGCCATGTCAATACCATAAACATTTGGATAGCGCACAGCAGGTGCGGCAGATGCAAAAAATACTTTATTAGCGCCCGCATCTCTGGCCATCTTGACAATTTGTTGGCTAGTTGTGCCTCTGACAATTGAATCATCCACTAATAAAACATTTTTACCTTTAAATTCTAGGCCGATAGCGCTAAGCTTTTGACGTACTGATTTTTTGCGTAATTTCTGCCCTGGCATAATAAAAGTACGAGCAATGTAGCGATTTTTAATTAAACCCTCAGAGTACTTAACCTCCAATTCATGTGCTAATTGCAAAGCCGATACTCGAGAAGTGTCAGGAATTGGAATAACTACGTCAATTTTTTCATCGCCCCATTCTTTGTAAATTTTGGCTGCTAGGCGCTCACCCATTCGTAAACGTGTTTTGTAAACAGAAATATCATCAATAACCGAATCAGGTCGTGCAAAGTAAACAAATTCAAAAATACAAGGTGAATATTTTGGATTTTCAGAGCATTGCTGTATGAAAATATTGCCTTTTCGGTCAATAACTACAGCCTCGCCCGGCTTAATATCTTGAGTAATCTCATAGCCAAGAGCAGTTAATGCAACACTTTCTGAGGCAAGCATATATTTTGTGCCGCCATTGGTGGTGCGCTTTCCAAGAATAAGTGGACGAATGCCATTAGGATCTCTAAAGCCAAAAATACCATAGCCTGGAATCATGCCGATTGTGGCATAAGCGCCACGAATACGTTTGTGTACTTGCTTAACAGAATCAAATATATCCTGCTCATTAATGCGCTGTTTTTGTAGCTTGGCTAGCTCGCTGGCAAATACATTGAGTAGAATTTCAGAGTCTGAATTGGTGTTAATGTGGCGTAAATCTTGCTCGAATAATTCCTTAGCCAATTGTTTGGTATTGGTTAGGTTGCCATTATGAGCAAAGGCAATGCCATAAGGTGAGTTAACATAAAAAGGCTGCGCTTCGGCACCACTTGATGTGCCAGCAGTAGGGTAGCGCACATGGCCAATACCCATGTCACCCAATAAAGTGGTCATATGTTCAGTTCTAAAGGCATTTTTTACCAAGCCATTGGCCTTACGCATATAAAAACGACCTTTGTGAGAAGTAACAATGCCAGCAGCATCTTGTCCTCGATGCTGAAGAATGGTCAAAGCGTCATAAATATAGACCGCTGTGTCTTTTTTAGTAGTGGATAGAATGCCAACAATGCCGCACATAAAAGAGTTCCTTTAGTCGTTTTTAATAAATAGTAAGTGTTCTGATAGTGCTGGCTTAATGTCCGTCACCACATCCTGAAAGGCACGTAAAGCGCCATTAGTTTCAAGCCAATAATATTGCTGAGAAATGCTATCAATACTTTGGAATACCAGCACCATAATGAAGATGGCCAAACTGCCTTTGAGCAAGCCAACAAACATACCACCTGCGTTATTTTTACGGCTATTAATATTTTTGGCATTAAGTTTGTCGTCTAAAGTGTGCAAAGCATTAAGAATTTTTTTAAAGAATGAAGATAAAAAACAAGGCTTCGATGCATCAATAGAGATATTGAGCATATTAGAAATACTAGAGCAGACACCAACAATAATAGCAAAAGTAAGGATAAACGAAAGTGTAATTCGAGTTGAGGTGTTGGTGACAATAATCTCCATCAAGCCAAGATTAGCAATAATATCAAGGTAATACCAGCTCAATGCGATAGCTGCTGCGAAAAATATCAAATAGGCGAAGATCTTATTTAAGGCGCATGGATTGCTTATATTGGAAGAAGCGTTGGTAAGCTTATAGATGGCTTTTTTAATTAACAGTACGCCAATAAAAACAACACCAAAAGCAATGGCCATATGTGATTGATGTGATAGTAACATCCAAGTAACGGCATCACTTATAGCTAGAGGTTGGTAAAACAACCACGCAATAATAATGGCGAGTAATAAAAAGCCAAGATTGATTAGCTCTTTAGCCATACCGCGCTTGAAGCCCAGCACTAAAAACGCAATTAAAATAACAAGCGTAATCCAATCGGACCAAACCAATAGTCCGATCATATTCCAGGCATTTGCAAAAAATTCATTCATCAATTTTTTAGATCATTTTTATATATGCGCCAATTTTACAAGGTTTTCTGTTCAAACGTTACTTAAACACCGTCAATGCATCGGCAACAACATGAAAAGATCCAAACACCACAATGCGTTGGTAGGCATGTTGATTCATAGCCTCGGTAATGGCTAGATCGATAGCACTGTGAGCCTTGATAGAATCTTTTAAATTAAATTGATCAATTAAAAATGTAACGTCTGCTGCTCGATTAACGCTTAATGGTGCTATTAGCCATTGATCAATAGATGGTGAAATGGCTTTAATCATCAAAGAAATATTTTTATCTTTAAGGGCGGAAAAAACAGCCAATGTTGGCTGTTTATCTTTGTTAAGCTCTTTGGCTAATGCTTTGACAGCGGCCTCATTGTGGGCTACATCAAAAATAAATTGCTTATTGTTAATATTTTTTATCTGAAAGCGTCCGTCTAACTGTGCTTTTTCTAAGCCCTGATATATTAAGAGTTCACCAACCTCAAGCTGTTCATTAAGCTTACTGACGCATAAAGCAGCAAGTGCGGCATTGTATTGCTGATGATCACCTTTAAGTCTTAAGGTTCCTGAATAAGGTTCTGATACAAATTCGAGCAGGGTGCCAATGTTATCAGCATGTTTTTGCAGTGATAAGGGTGGGTTTGCATCGCCACAGACGCATGGATGATTAGCCCGCATAATGCCGGCTTTTTCATGGCCAATGAGCTCGCGTGTATCACCTAGATAATCCACATGATCAATCGCAATATTGGTAATCACGGCAACATCAGAATCTACTACATTGACAGAATCTAGCCTACCACCCAGGCCAATCTCCAAAACGGCAACATCCACTTTTTGATCAGAAAAGATCAGCAGAGCTGCCAGTGTTGAAAATTCAAAGTAGGTTAAAGACGTATCGCCACGAACTTGTTCAATTTTCTCAAAAGCTGTGCAAATTTGCACGTTAGTTGCCAGTACGCCATTAATACAAAAGCGCTCATTGTAATCAAGAATGTGTGGCGAGGTAAATTTAGCCACTGAAAAGCGAGTTTGTTGATAAATGCTTTCAATAAAAGCTATGGTTGAGCCTTTGCCATTAGTGCCGGCAACGGTGATAACTTTAAATGGAACACCTTTTGGAAATAGCTTGTTATAAACGCGACTAATTCGCTCTAGACCAAGATCAATTTCTTGTGTGTGTAAGCTTTCTTGCCAACTAAGCCACTCATCAAGCGTTGTTAGTCTTCCCAAAATTCACCATCAATCGTACCATTTTTGTCTTTAGTTTTATTGGGTTGATCTTTATGAATAAACGGACCATTTTTTTGAGAGAATACTTTTTCGGCATTTTTAGATAAAATTCGATCAATGAAATAAACCCTAGAAAAAGGCATCAAGCCCAGCAGACCAATGCCATCAGTGATAAATCCAGGGGTTAGTAGTAGTACGCCAGAGACCAGTATTACCACGCCCTCCATCATTTCGAACGCAGGCGTTTGTCCATTGGCCATAGCATTTTGAGCTTTAGCCATAGTTGACCAGCCTTGTTGTTTGAGTAGGATTGAACCAATCAATGCAGTAATAACAACTAATAAAATAGTAGAAAATCCACCAATTGATTCACCTACTGAAACCAGTACGTAAATCTCTAGTAAAGTCATCACAACAAATATTGGAAAAATCATAATTATTTCTCGTTGGTAAAAATTAAATCCCAAACACCATGACCAAGTCTTTCACCGCGACGCTCAAACTTAGTAATTGGTCTGCGTTCAGGTCTTGGTAAGTATTTATGGGCGCTTAGTGTATTTTTAAAGTGGGCGTGTGATTCAAGCGTTTCCATCATCTGCTGCGCATAGTGCTCCCAGTCCGTGGCCATGTGTACAAAGCCATTATTAATAAGTTTATTTGACATCATATCCATAAATTCATTTTGAACGATGCGGCGTTTGTGGTGTTTTTTCTTATGCCAAGGATCTGCAAAATATAGTTGAAATCCAGCCAAACTGTTATTTGCGATGTTGTTTTTTAGCACTTCAACCGCATCTTCTTTAATCACTTTAAGATTGGTTAATTCGTTTTTGTGTGCTTCATTAATCAAGCGCCCAACGCCAGCTTCATAAACCTCAATGCCTAAAAAATTTCGCTCAGGCTCATTAATAGCCATCTGTAATAGTGAGTCACCATTGCCAAACCCTATTTCCAAAATAACATCCTGTTGCTTTTCAAACAAAGTGTCAAAATCAATAATTTTGTCAACTATCGGATCAATGCCGTATTCAGGCCAAAGATCATTCAAGCCATATTTTTGCCCTTCGGTTAATCTACCAGAGCGTTTAACAAAACTTTGAATTTTGCGTATTATTTTGTCACTCATAAGTTGTAATCAATGATTAGGGGCGAATGGTCAGAAAAGCGCTCATCTTTATAAATAGATGCACTTTGCACTTTGCCTTTCAAATTTTTGCTCAAAATTTGATAATCAATTCGCCAGCCGGTATTGTTGGCCCAGGCTTGCCCGCGATTTGACCACCAAGTATATTGATGCGCTTCTTGGTTAATTTCTCTAAAGGCATCACTATATTCAGCCTCTCCAAATAGTTCATCCATCCAAGCGCGTTCTTCTGGCAAGCAGCCAGAGCGTTTTTTGTTGCCAGCGAAATTTTTAATATCAATTTCTTTATGCACAATATTAATATCGCCACAAATAATATAATCCCGGCCGTCTTTTTGGAGAGACTTTAAGTAAGGCATAAAGCGTTCAGTCATAAAATCCATTTTATATTGCTGACGCTCTTCTTTTGACGAGCCAGAAGGAATGTAAATTGAAATAACGCTAAGATTGCCAAAATCAGCTTGAATGAAGCGACCCTCAAAATCAAAATCCTCCCAGGGGCTAAAAATAACCCGATCAGGTTTCTGTTTGCAATATAAACCTGTACCACTATAGCCTTTTTTCTCAGCTGGCTTGTAATAGGTATGAGCGCCTTCTGGATAAAATTTATCATCCAACTGATCTTCTTGTGCCTTGATTTCTTGCACGCAAACAACATCAGCATTTTGGCTTTTCATCCAAGCAAAAAAACCTTTTCGTTCAGCTGCTCGAATGCCGTTGACATTAGCCGTTATAATTCTCTTCATCAAAATAATTTTATAGGAAAAGCCATGCAGCAATATCAAAAAGACTTCGTAGATTTTATGTTAGAAATTGGCGCGCTAAAGTTTGGCGAATTTACACTTAAATCAGGCCGCGTTAGCCCTTACTTTTTTAATGCTGGCTCATTCAATACTGGCGAGCATTTGTCAAAATTGGGTAAATTTTATGCTCAAGCCATTACTGAAAGCGGTCTAGATTTTGATGTATTATTTGGCCCAGCTTATAAGGGAATTCCGCTAGCTACTGCTTGTGCAATGGCACTTAATGATTCATTTAATGTCAATGTACCATACAGCTTTAATCGTAAAGAAGCCAAAACTCATGGCGAGGGTGGCGATATTGTCGGTCATGCATTGGAAGGCGATATTTTAATTATCGATGATGTGATTACGGCCGGCACTGCCATTCGCGAGGCGATGGATATTATTGATGCTAATGGTGCAAAAGCTAAAGGTGTGATTGTTGCAGTTGACCGCCAAGAAAAAGGCAAGGGTGATAAATCAGCCATTCAAGAAGTGGAAGAAAATTTTGGTATTACTGTGCTAAGTATTATTAATCTTGGTCATTTAATTGACTACTTGAAACAAGGTGACGATCAAGCGCTGATCGCGCGTATTGAAGCTTATAGGAATCAATACGGCGTTTAAAAACTAACTGGGTCATATTGATAGTCTAGGCTTTCAGCTACCGCCTGATGTGTGACTTTGCCTTGAAAAATATTCAATCCATTCAACAAGTTTGAATTATCAAATATGGCTTGCTGAGCGCCTCTATTGGCAAGTTCAATCACATAAGGCAATGTCGCATTCGTCAATGCTAAGGTTGCAGTCTGTGCGACCGCACCAGGCATATTGCCGACACAATAATGAATAATGCCATCAACCACATAGGTTGGCTTGTCGTGCGTGGTCACTATTGACGTTTCAAAACAGCCGCCCTGATCGATCGATACATCGACCAACACGGAACCTTTTTTCATTAACTTAAGCATATCACGTGTAATCAGCTTTGGTGCCGAAGCCCCTGCAACTAATACAGCGCCAATAACTAAATCAGCGCTACTTAAGTGTTGTTCTATATTAGCTTGCGTAGATAGGTCAATGGTCAGTTGTGATGAGTGTTTTTTTTGAAATTTCACTAGTCGTTCTAAAATTGAGCGATTAAGGATAGTGACATCGGCACCCATGCCTACAGCCACTTTGGCAGCATTCATGCCCACAACGCCACCGCCAAGCACTAGCACTTGTGCAGGATCTACCCCAGTGGCACCACTTAATAACACCCCAGACCCGCCCTGAGTTTTTTCAAGATGGTGGGCGCCAGATTGGATTGACATCCTGCCAGCTATTTCACTCATAGGCTTTAGCAATGGTAGCCGACCTTTGTCATCGGTGACAGTTTCATAGGCAATACAAATTGCCCCTGATTCAATCAGCAATTGAGCTTGCTTTAGATCTGCTGCAAGATGCAGATAAGTGAAAATAATTTGACCCTTTCTAAGCATTCTGCATTCATTGTATTGTGGCTCTTTGACTTTGACAATCATATCGGCTTGATTAAAGACAGTTTCAGCTGAATCTACAATGCTTGCGCCTGCTATTTGATAATCTTGATCGCTGAATCCAATAGCACTTCCTGCGTTTGATTGAACAATGACCTGATGACCAGCCTCAGTCAATGTCATGGCACCATATGGAGTTAAGCCAGTACGATATTCGTGGGTTTTAATTTCTTTTGGAACGCCAATAATCATGCTAATATTGTAATATGAATATTATTTGATAATTCCCTATTATAGGATTTTATGATGATTACTAAAATTAGAGCAAAAGAAACGCTTGAGGGTGATGGTGTTGTAGTTAATCGCTTATTTCCTATTACTAAGCGCATGAACTTTGATCCATTTGTATTATGGGATCATTTTGACATTTCTGCTGGGCATGGTTTTCCAGATCATCCACACCGTGGTTTTGAAGCAATTACCTATATGTTGACTGGAGGCATGCATCATAAAGATAATTTAGATAATGATGCGTTTGTTGATAAAGGTGGTGCACAAGTGTTTTGTGCTGGAGCGGGAATAGTTCATTCAGAAATGCCCGCTGAAAAAGGTCAAAGTATGGGCATTCAATTATGGATTAATTTACCCAAACATCTTAAAACAATTAAGCCGAGTTATCAGCAAATTTTAAGTGAAAATTTACCTGTAACTACTTTTGAAGGTGGATATTGTAGAACTATTGTTGGAGAAGGGTCCCCGATTGAGCTGCATACAGATATTACCTATCAACATGTCAATCTTAAACAAGATCATTTTTACCAAATTTATATTAATCAAGGTCTTAATGCGATTATTTATGTTTTGTCAGGCGAATTAATATTGGGTAATGAGACAGTTAGTGCAACTAAGGCACTATTATTGGAGTGCAATGAAGAGCAAAACTTATCCATTAAAGCTGACAAAGATAGTGAATTTATGTTTTGTTGCGGGATGCCGCATCATCAGCCAATTTATCAACATGGTTCGTATGTTGATTGATGCTAGGCCTCTTCTTGATTATCAACAATTTCTTCACTAATCATTAGATGATTGATTTTTGCGAAAGAATGAATACGCTCATAGGTAAAAGCGCAAGCATACTCAAGTTGCTCGTCAAAAACAACCGATTTGATGCCGTCAATCTTTCGAATTTTTAAATGACCGTTATAGCGTTTTAATTGTTCAGGTTGCATGCAGATCAGTCTTTCAGTCCAGTCGCTAGGTCTAAATTTCTGGCCATCGTTAGTAATGCCTGATAGGGTGTAACGAATATGCGACATTACTATCTCCTTGAGTTTGGTAAAGGCGATGCAATACCACCTTTTTTCGATAGTATAAGCCAAATTTTGCTATGGTAAAAAGGATTCTCAGCAATAACAATAACAATAGTAGGATCTTGGTATTTATGCCAAGCCGCTGTTGAGATGTTTTTCTGAGTTAGTGCCCTTGTGGTGCAAGGGATAAGATGGTGGAGGGACAGGGATTTGAACCCTGGAAGGAGATTAATCCTTGCTGGTTTTCAAGACCAGTGCATTCAGCCGCTCTGCCATCCCTCCGAAGTGGTGTATGATACAGCTACTTAAGGCGATAGTAAATGTATTTTTTATAAAATATAGCTTTGAGTGTTAAGCTTTTTTAAGTATAATTTGCTTCTTTTAGATTTGTAGTAGGTAAAGTAATGGCAAAGATATGTCAAGTAACTGGTAAGCGACCAATTAGTGGTAATAATGTATCACACGCAAACAATAGGACGCGTCGTCGTTTTTATCCAAATCTTCACACACACCGTTTTTGGGTGGAAAGTGAGAATCGTTTTGTAAAGCTTAAGCTAACTGCTAAAGGCTTGCGTATCGTTGATAAAAAAGGCATTGACGTTGTACTTAAAGAAATCCGCGCACGTGGCGAAAAGGTTTAGGAGTAAATTATGAGAGAGAAAATTAAATTAGTATCATCAGCTAAGACTGGTCATTTCTACACAACAACTAAGAACAAGCGTCTTCACCCAGAAAAGGTTGAAGTTAAAAAGTTTGATCCTGTTGTAAGACAACACGTTATGTATAAAGAAGCTAAGATTAAATAATCTTTTCTTTTTTTTACTAGACAATAAAAAAGCCGCTATAAGCGGCTTTTTTATTGCATTAAGCAATATGAATTACTCTTCCAATATTGTATCAAGTGCAATATGTCCTACTGCCTCTTGGTATTCAGATAGTTGGTCAAAATTAAGGAACTGATAAATTTCAGCTGCCATTGGCTTGATACCATCCATAGCCGACATGTATTCATTAACGGAAGGAATATGTCCTAGTGTTGCAGTGATTGCTGCTACTTCCGAAGAAGAAAGATACACATTAGCATTATCACCCATTCGACCTGGGAAATTTCGAGTTGAGGTTGACACTACAGTTGCATTGTCTTTAACTCGCGCTTGATTACCCATACAAACTGAACAGCCCGGTATTTCAGTGCGCTCCGTAAGGTTCTCAAAAACTGTATATACACCTTCTTTCTTGAGTTGTGCTTCATCCATACGAGTCGGCGGCGCTATCCATAACTCTGTCTTTGTCTTGGTTGTATCTTTTAACAGTTGAGCAGCAGCCCTAAAATGACCAATATTCATCATACAAGAGCCAATGAATACTTCATCAATATCAATGTTTGCCACATCAGAAAGTAACTTGACATCGTCAGGATCATTTGGACAGGCTAGGATTGGCTCTTTAATTTCATCAAGGTTGATTTCGATAACCGCAGCATATTCACAATTATCGTCTGCCTCCATTAATATTGGATTGTCAAGCCATTTTTGCATTGCTTTAATACGTTTCGCGATGGTCTTTTTATCCTCATAGTCCATTTCTATCATTGATGATAGTAGGGCAATATTAGATTTTAAATATTCTTCAACTGGTTCTTTATTAAGCTTAAACGTACAACCATTGGCAGAGCGTTCTGCAGAAGCATCAGTAAATTCGAATGCTTGCTCTAATTTTAAGTCGTCTAGTCCCTCTATTTCTAAAATTCGACCTGAAAAGATATTCTTTTTGTGTTCTTTTGCAACTGTTAGTAGGCCCTTCTGGATAGCCACATATGGAATAGCATTAACGATATCTCTAAGAGTAATACCCTCTTGCATGGTGCCACTAAATTTAACTAGTACTGATTCCGGCATGTCTAATGGTAGCACGCCGATAGATGCGCCAAAGGCAACTAGCCCTGAGCCTGCTGGAAAACTAATGCCTAGCGGGAAACGGGTGTGCGAATCGCCACCGGTTCCGACTGTATCTGGCAGCAGCATGCGGTTTAGCCAGGGATGAATAATGCCATCACCAGGTTTTAGTGCCACACCACCACGAGAATGCATAAAGTCTGGCAATGAATGTTGGAGTTCTAGGTCAATAGGTTTTGGGTAGGCCGCTGTATGGCAAAAACTTTGCATCACTAGATCAGCAGAAAATCCTAAACAAGCTAATTCTTTAAGCTCATCACGGGTCATGGCGCCCGTGGTATCTTGCGAACCAACTGTGGTCATGCGTGGTTCACAGTAAGTGCCTGGGCGAATACCATCAACACCGCACGCTTTACCTACAATTTTTTGTGCCAAGGTAAAACCGGCGCTAGATTCACTAGCATCATGTGGGCGTAAGAAAAGTCCGCTAACGGGTAAATCTAGATCTTGACGGGTCCTATCCGTAAGACCTCTACCAATAATTAGAGGGATCCTGCCACCTGCACGCACCTCGTCTGGCATAGTGGTTGGTGCCAATTTAAAAGTGGATACAACATCACCCTGAATATTGGTAATTTTTCCTTCATAAGGGTGTATGGTAATTTCATCACCCATATTGAGTTTAGACACATCGCATTCGATTGGTAGTGCACCTGAATCTTCAGCGGTATTAAAAAAGATGGGCGCGATACTTTCACCTAGAACAACGCCACCACCACGCTTATTGGGAACATAATTAATGTCATTACCTAGGTGCCACAATACAGAGTTAATCGCAGATTTTCGCGAAGATCCAGTACCAACTACATCACCAACAAAGGCCAATGGCAGTCCTTTTTCTTTAAGTTCGGCAATCGTTTCCAATGGATTGTCCATTGTTTTTGTGAGCATAGACTGAGCATGTAATGGAATATCAGGTCGAGACCAGGCTTCAGTGGCCGGGGATAAATCATCAGTATTGATTTCGCCCTGAACACGGAAAACAGTAAGTTTAATTTCAGTAGGCAATTCATTTTTAGCAACAAACCAATCGGCATTTGCCCAGGCGTTCACCACTTTTTTGGCAAAACTATTATCGGCTGATTTCTCTAAAATAGTCTGATAAGCTTCGTAAATCAACAATGTTTTCGACAGTGCATCACAGGCAGTCTGTGCAGTTTCATCGATATCTAACAGTTCAATTAGTGGCGTAATGTTGTAGCCACCTAACATGGTACCTAGTAAAAATGTCGCCTGCTTTTGATCAATTGCATTACAATTTTGCTCGCCTTTGGCGACACTAGTTAAAAAGCTTGCCTTTACATAGGCAGCTTCGTCAACGCCAGGCGGCACTCGATGAGTTATCAAATCGAGATAGAATGTCTCATCATTACCATTGATTAAATTTTCAACTACAGATTGAGTTTGTTCTGCATTTAATACTAATGGAGGTAAATTATTTTGGGCGCGCTCATCAACATGAGCTAAGTAGGCTGTTTTCATCTGCATAATAAGTGAATCATATAAAGCGTATAATTTTATCATTTATTTGAATTGACTAAACGAATTATGAAACTCAATGCTTTAACTGCAATTTCACCTGTTGATGGACGTTATTTTGACAAAACCAAAGATTTGGCAGATATTTTTAGTGAATTCGGCCTAATTAAATACCGAGTATTAGTTGAAGTTGAATGGTTACAAGCTATGGCAGATAACCATGGTATTGAAGAAGTACCTGCATTTAGTGCGCAGGCTAGTGAATTTTTAGCCAATATTGCAACTAATTTTTCTTTAGACGATGCGCAAGCAGTTAAAGATATTGAAAAAACCACCAACCATGATGTTAAGGCAGTTGAATATTTCTTAAAAGATAAGATTAAAAACAATTCAGAGCTAAATGCCGTTAGTGAGTTTTTCCATTTTGCTTGCACCTCTGAAGATATTAATAATTTGTCACACGCATTAATGCTAATTGATGGACGTAAGATAATGCTTAAGCAAATGAACAATGTTTTATCATTAATTGGCAAGATGGCTAAAGACAATGCACATATCCCAATGCTTTCTCGCACCCATGGCCAAACTGCTTCACCAACGACAGTAGGTAAAGAAATGGCAAACTTCGCGTTTCGTCTTAAGCGCCAAATTGAACACTTAGAAAGTGTGAAAATTATGGGTAAATTTAACGGTGCAGTTGGTAACTTTAATGCACACATATCAGCCTATCCAAATCTTGATTGGCAAGTAATTTCTCAGCAGTTTATTGAAGGCTTGGGCATTAACTATGCAATGTACACCGCACAAATTGAAACTCATGATTACATGGCTGAGTACTTCCATTCTATGAATCGATTCAATACTATTTTGATTGATTATTGTCGTGATATTTGGGGTTATGTATCGTTAGGCTACTTTAAGCAAAGAACCATTGAGGGTGAAGTTGGCTCATCAACCATGCCGCACAAAGTTAATCCAATTGATTTTGAAAACGGCGAGGGTAATTTAGGCATTGCTAACGCACTGAATACACATTTAGCTGATAAGCTGGCCATCTCTCGCTGGCAGCGTGATTTGTCCGATTCAACAGTGCTTAGAAATTTAGGTGTTAGTTGTGCTCATTGTTTAGTGGCTTATGCATCGATCGCTAAAGGTATTGGCAAACTAGAAACCAACGAAGCACGCTTGCATCAAGATCTTGATTCGTCATGGGAAGTGCTTGCTGAACCTATTCAAACAGTTATGCGTCGTTATGGCATTGAAAATCCGTATGAGAAGCTAAAAGCACTTACTCGCGGCAATACAATTGATGCACAAGTATTAGCTGAGTTTGTTAAAGATTTAGACATGCCAGAGGCAGCAAAACAAGCCTTGGCTGAATTAACACCAATGACCTATACGGGTGATGCACAAAAATTAGCACGTGATATCGAAAAACTGATATAATTTCGCGTCTTATACCTTTTTTGGTGTAAGCTTTATAAAATAATACAGGAGCAAAAAACCCATGGTTAAAATTAGACTAGCCCGAGGTGGAGCCAAGAAAAAACCTTTTTATTCAATTGTAGCAACAGACTCTAGAAAACGTAGAGACAGTGGTTACATTGAGCGTATTGGATATTTTAATCCAGTTGCTCGTGGACAAGAAGTTAGGCTTACTATCGAAGAAGACAGATTAGATTACTGGACATCAAAAGGTGCACAAATTTCTGATCGCGTTCAACAACTTGTTAAAGAATTCAAAGACCCTTCAATCCGTGAAAAGCGTGTAGCATCTCAAGATGCTAGAGCAGCAGCAGTTGCAGCTAAATTAGCGGCAGAAGCTAAAGCTAAAGCAGACGAAGAAGCTAAAGCTGAAGCAGAAGCAAAGGCGGCAGAAGCGGCAGAAGCTAAAGCAGCAGCTGAAGCGGCTTCAGCTGAAGAGTCATCAGAGGAAGCGGCTGCCGAATAAGTAGTGAGCAATAACTCTACCAATAAAAGGCTATTAATCGGACAGATTAATGGCCTTTTTGGCGTTCAGGGCTGGGTGAAATTATTTTCACATGCCAATCCTAGAAAAAATATTTTGTCTTACCAGCCTTGGCATGTTGAGGTTGATGGTCAGTGGAAAACGCTTGAAATTGTTAAGGGTCGAGTACAAGGAAAGACTATTGTTGCCCAACTTAAAGACGTGAATGATCGAGAGGTTGCCAGGAATTATATTGGCACGGATATTTATATTGAAAGAGATCAATTACCTAAATTACCTAAGGGCGAGTATTACTGGGACGAGTTAACAGGCTTAGAAGTTGTTAACACTACAGGTGTTAAGCTCGGTAAGATCTCTTATATGGTTGATACTGGCTCAAACAATGTCATGGTGATCAATGGAGAGAAAGAACATTGGGTGCCTTATATTGAGCCATTTTTGATCAATATAGACATGGATACACGCAAGGTCTTGGTTGATTGGGACGAAGATTTTTAGTCCTAATTAATAGACAATAAAAAAGCCTGCATATCAGCAGGCTTTTTTATTATTTGATGAAAGTTGATTAGCTGATTAACGTCTTGTCAATGCCAATGTTTTCTAGGAAGTGTCTAACACTAGTATTAGCACCAACAATAGTAATATCAGCTGATTTCTCAATACAAATATTGCAAATTTCTGAAATTGCACGTGATGTTGTATAGTCAATCACAGGTACGTTAGATAGATCTAAAATCACTCTATCATAGTTGCCTTTGGTAGAAAAGTCTCTAACAATGCCTTTAGCTGAGCCGAAACTCATTGGCCCGTTTAGCTGATAAAACAGCGTGTTTCCGGCGCGGATTAATTCTTGATGAGTTTCGTCTAGATGTGAGGCTTCCTCAATAGTTTGAACGGAAACGATGCTTGATAATTGTACGTCTGTCATTCTTTGCAAGAAGATAAGGCTAGCCATCACTAGGCCAACACCAACGGCAGCCATTAGATTGTAAAACACAGTAATACCCAATACAACAATCATGATTAGAGCGCCAGATTTAGGCGTAGAAAGTAATCCTTTTAAGTATTCCCAATCGATAATATCGGTACCTACTTTAACCAAAATCGCACCCAACACTGCTAGTGGTATTTCTTTTGCGTATTGTGCACCACCTAATACAATAGCAAGTAGTAGTACCGCGTGTAGTGCGCCAGAGATAGGTGTTAAGCCGCCAGCTTTTACGTTGGTCATGGTACGCATGGTAGCACCCGCACCTGGAAGACCGCCAAATAAACCAGAAAAAGTATTACCAATACCTTGGCCGATTAGCTCACGGTCAGATTTGTGATGCGTACGCGTAATTTCATCTGATACCAATGAAGTTAGTAATGAGTCAATAGAGCCTAATACTGCAAGCATCATGCCTGCTGCCATCATATCAAAAACAATGCTAGCTTCCCAAACAGGCATATGAAAGCTAGGCAAGCCAGTTGGAATGTCGCCAAGGATCATTGCATTTAATGGCTCAGCAGTTGATGAGAACATCTCTGGAAAGAATAATAAAACCAAGGTACCTGTTATTAGTGCAAACAGAGGTGCTGGAATAAATTTACCAATTTTTTTAGGTAGTAAATACACGGTAGCAAGAGTTATAGCTGCAATTGAGATAGCACCAATATTAACAAAATGCTCTTTTACTTCGCCTAATTCAGAGAAGATTCCTAATGTCGAACCTTTGATTTCATAAAAGCCTAAAACCTGAGGAACTTGTAAAATAATAATGATTACACCAATACCCGTCATAAAGCCAGAAGTTACCGGGTGAGGCATCAAATTAATATATCGGCCTAACTTTAGTAGACCAAAGATAATTTGAAATAAACCACCTAAAACAACTGTTGTAAAGGCAATTGCAAGGCCGGCGCCCAGCGCTGCATCATGGGTATAAACAAGGCCGGTGGATGGGTCAATGGAGCCTGAAAAATAAGTAACAAATTGAGTAACAACAAGTGCCATTACAACTGTCATAGGACCTGTAGGGCCAGATACTTGAGCACCGGTGCCACCGAATAATGCAGCAAGGAAGCCGGTAATGATTGCACCATATAGTCCAGCGATGGCGCCAGCGCCTGAAGCTAAACCCATGGCAATTGCAAATGGAAGGGCTACAACACCAGCAGTAATACCGCCAGTAATATCGCCACGGATATTATTAAAATGTAAATTCTCAACTAATCTCATGAATTGATCCTTGGTATATATAAGAAATAAATAAAGTTAGCTCTAAAAGCCAAGCTCAATATTATACAAAAATACACTTATTAAATGGAGGTATTATTATATAATATTGAGCTAATATTCTTTTAGTTTGCTAAGAGATTTTTCAATAGCAACAGGCTATTTTTTTATAAATTGGAATACACAATGAACAAAATTGCAAAATTTTTACCATTTCTAGCGTGGATTGGCGAGATTAGAGACTCAAATGTATTGAAAGCAGATATGGTTGCAGGTTTGACTGTGGCGCTAGTGCTAGTGCCACAATCGATGGCTTATGCACAACTTGCAGGTTTGCCGCCACAGCATGGTTTATATGCATCGTTCTTGCCGGTAATGATTGCAGCGCTAATGGGCTCGTCTCGTCAGTTAGGTACTGGTCCAGTTGCTGTTGTGTCTCTACTAACGGCAGCAGCGGTACCAACCATCTTGCCAGAAGGTGCAAGCATGGAAGAATATGTTATATATGCATCTCTACTAGCATTTTTAGTGGGAATTTTTCAGTTTGCACTAGGCGCATTAAAGCTGGGTTTTGTAATTAACTTCTTGTCTCATCCTGTTGTAGTTGGCTTTACTAACGCTGCTGCAATTATTATCGGAACATCGCAATTAAATAAAATTTTTGGCGTTGTTAAAGGTGATGGTGAGCACACGTATGAACAGGTGTGGGGTACGGTTGCTAATGCTGCCTCGAATACACATATGGTTACTTTAATGATCGCAATTTTAGCTTTTGCAATTATGATTGCAGTTAAAAAATTCGCGCCAAAATTGCCAGGTGTTTTGTTAGCAGTGGCAGTAACAACAATCATTGCCTGGTTAATTGATTTTGGTGGTTCAGTTGAAACTGGCGGTTATGGTGGTGCAATTGTTGGATTTATTCCAGAAGGGCTGCCGCCATTAGTAATTCCAGGTTTTGACTTTTCAATCATAAATCAAATGATTGTCACAGCAATAACTATTGGTTTGATTGGTTTTATGGAAGCAATTTCAATTGCAAAGGCGATGGCAGCCAAAACTAAACAGCGTCTTGATGCTGATCAAGAGCTAATGGGTCAAGGTTTGTCTAATGTGGTTTCAAGTTTTTTCCAGGGTTATGCGGTATCGGGTTCATTCTCTCGCTCTGCGGTTAACATCTCTGCTGGTGCGGTTACAGGCTTTTCATCAGTGGTAACTGCAGTGATTGTTGGTATTACGCTATTATTCTTAACGCCACTTTTATGGCATTTGCCTCAAGCAACATTAGCTGCTGTAATTATTATGGCGGTTATTAATTTGATTAAATTTGCACCGATTTTGCATGCTTGGAAAGTTGAAAAGCATGATGCGATTGTTGCGGTTACTGCGTTTACATTAACATTATTGTTTGCACCACATTTGGAAAATGGTATTGTAATCGGCGTTATTTTATCGTTGGCTTTATTCTTGTACCGTACAATGGAGCCAAGATTTACTGAGTTATCTGCACATAGCGGATCAACTATGCTGGTTAATGCATTAGAAAATAAGCTCGATAGCTGTGAAGTGGTATCAATTGTTAAATTTTCTGGCTCTTTATACTTTGGTAATGCAGGTTATTTTGAAGATAAAATTTTAAAACTCATTGCTGATAAGAAACAATGCTTGAGGTACGTTATTGTGGATATGGCAGGTATCAATCAGATTGATGCATCAGGTGAAGATGTATTGTCAGGTCTATTAGATAGATGCTCTGGTGCAGGTGTTGAAATTTTATTTGCTCGTACTGAAGGTATTGAAAAAGTACTTGAACGCTCTGGATTTATGAAAAAGTATGGCAAAGATCGTTTTTATGATCGTCGTACAGATGCATTACGTTTCGCCTGGAAAGAATTAGGTGATGATGAGGCGGCTTCTAAGAGCCCTTTAAAGCATTTAATTTCTTAATGAACTGTTAAGAAAGTGAAAAAAAATCCAAGCTAAGGCTTGGATTTTTTTTTGGATGATTATATGGTTTTATAAATTTTCATAAAAAGCCTTAACAAAATAAAGCCCTTGTGGCTGTGCAGTTGCGCCAGCTTGCTTACGATCTTGGGAGTCCAATACTTCCTTAACCCATTCAACTGTTCGTTCACCTTTACCGACTTTAAGTAGTGTGCCTACAATATTGCGAACCATATGATGCAAAAAAGCATTGGCTTTAATATCCAGTAAGACATCATCACCATCTTTGGTTAGACGAATAAACTCAATGGTTTTAATGGGTGATTTTGCCTGACACAAGCTACCTCTAAAAGAGGAGAAATCATGCTCGCCTAATAGGTATTGAGCAGCCTTGTTCATGTGATCAATGTTTAGTGATCTAGGCTCCCAAAGAGAGTGATGGCCAATAATGGCCGAGCGCACTTTGGTGTTGTGAATTTTGTAATGATAGCGCCTGGCAAATGCATTAAAACGTGCATGAAAATTCTCATCTACTTGTTTTGCCCAAGTGAAATTCACATCGTGTGGCAAATTAACATTGCCACCAAATAGCCAAGCCTTGTCTTCACGAATTGCACTGGTTTCAAAATGTATTACCTGTTCAATAGCATGTACACCAGCATCAGTTCTGCCAGAGCAAAATACCCTTACAGGATGATCGGCAATACTAGAAAGGGCTTTTTCAACCACTTGCTGCACGGTGCGAATGCCAGATTTTTGTAGTTGCCATCCATGAAAGTCGGTACCCATGTATTCAACGCCTAATGCTATTTTCATAATTAACATGTGTGTAAAATTGATTTAACTATTTTAACCACATAAAGAGCAACCCGTGAAAAATGAAGCAACTGGCCTGAAGAGAATTTTTACTGCTTATGAGTTTTCAATGAAAGGCTTTAAAACTTGTTATCAATCTGAAGCAGCCTTCAGGCAAGAGGTGTGGCTGGCAATCTTCTTGCTGCCAATGGCATTCATTTTTGGCAAGACGGGTGTTGAGCAAGTTATTTTAGTGGCAACTGTATTTTTGGTGCTTATTGTGGAAATTCTTAATTCAGCTATTGAGTCTGTGGTGGATCGAATTGGTGATGAGTATCACGTACTTTCTGGCGCCGCCAAAGATATGGGCTCTGCAGCAGTGTGGTTATCTCTAATGCTACTAATCATTACATGGCTGATTATTCTAATCTAGAGGGTCAAATTGACTCACCGGTTGAGTGTTTTGTTTTTGACTCAATCCCAAGTACCAATGATTACCTTTCATCGCTGACGTTTTCTAAAACAACACAGGTTTGTATTACCAGACAACAAACTCAGGGCAAAGGTCAATATGATCGTACCTGGCTAAGCCAAAAAGATACCAATGTTTTATTCTCAATCAGACATATATTTGATACTTCTGTATCTTTAAACGGCCTAAGTTTAGTAATAGGGCTTGCTGTTGTAAATACTTTAGAAGAGTTTGGCTTGGCGAATGTTAAACTTAAGTGGCCAAATGATGTTTTTTTCAATGAGAAAAAAATGGCAGGCATCTTAATTGAAAATTCCGTTCAAGGAAAAAGTCAATCTGTAGTCATTGGGCTTGGCTTGAATTACAAACTTAATCAAGCATTTGAATGCGACACCCCTTGGGTTGATTTGGCGAGTGTATTACAGCAACTGCCCAGTATTGAAGATTTGAGTGCTGTATTAATCAATACCATATTGAAATATTGCCAACTCTTTGCAGCTCAAGGATTGGCTTATTTTTTAAAGTCTTGGCAGGCTGTGGATTATCTAGCTGGAAAAGGCGCTGAGGTTGATATTGATAATCAAACATTGCAAGGTGTTATTATGGGTGTTAGTCAGCAAGGTACACTAATGATAAAGACAGATAGCAAGGTCGTTGAAGCCTATAGCTCTAACCAAATTCGACTTATTTAGGGTAAGATATCTACTGAACATTTAAACAAATTATCATGAGCTTAAATACACTTTCTGTTAAAAATATAGTTAAAAAATATGCCCGACGAGAGGTGGTATCAGACGTATCTTTTGAGGTTAAATCAGGTGAAATTGTTGGTTTACTAGGGCCAAATGGTGCTGGAAAAACCACTTGTTTTTATATCGCTTGTGGATTGGTTAGGGCTGACAAAGGCCAGGTGTTTATTGATGGTGTTAAGGTCAGCAAAATGCCAATGCATAAGCGCTCTAAATTGGGTTTGGGGTATTTGCCACAAGAGCCTTCAATTTTTAGAAAGCTCTCTGTTGAAGATAATATTATGGCAGTGCTCGAGCTAAACCCTGCATTAGACAAGCCTCAAAGAAAGCACAGGCTAGAAGAATTATTAGCTGAGTTTCACATTGAGCATATTCGCCATATTGACGGCTTGAGTTTGTCAGGCGGTGAAAGGCGACGTGTGGAAATAGCCAGAGCATTAGCCATGGATCCTAAGTTTATTTTATTAGATGAGCCATTTGCTGGCGTTGATCCTATTTC
The DNA here is from genome assembly GCA_012964205.1 of Candidatus Thioglobus sp. Lineage (GTDB taxonomy): Bacteria > Pseudomonadota > Gammaproteobacteria > PS1 > Pseudothioglobaceae > Thioglobus_A. The sequence goes on along the minus strand of DTUI01000079.1, from coordinate 1,271 downwards.
TGTGGGCGATATTCAGCAAATTATTTTTCATTTAAAAGATAAAGGTATTGGTGTGTTAATTACCGATCATAACTATCGCGAAATGCTAGACACTTGTGATTACTCTTATGTTTTGCATGCTGGTGGCATTATTGCCAAGGGTGACAAGCAAGCTATTTTGAATAATGCTGATGTTAAGAAGGTATATTTAGGCGAGAAAAATGTCCAGTACTAAAGCTTTCATTACGCTTGGAATTGAAAGTTCTTGCGATGAAACTGGCATTGGTTTGTATCATAGTGAAAAAGGCCTAATTGGTCATCAGTTGTTTTCCCAAGTAGAGATTCATGCTGAGTATGGTGGGGTCGTTCCAGAGTTGGCATCACGTGATCATATTCAGCGCACATTGCCATTAATCAAAGCCGTTCTTGCAGAAGCAAAATTAACCTTGTCAGATATTAGTGGTATTGCTTATACGGCAGGGCCTGGTTTGGCGGGTGCGCTACTTGTGGGTAGTGCAGTGGCAAAATCATTAGCCTGGAGTTTAAAAATTCCATCGCTTGGCGTGCATCATATGGAAGGGCATTTATTAGCGCCTTTATTAGAAGATCAACAGCCAAGCTTTCCATTTGTTGCTTTGCTAGTGTCAGGTGGCCACACCATGTTGGTTGATGTTAAAGCTATTGGTGAATACGAAATACTGGGTGAGTCATTAGACGATGCCGTGGGCGAGGCATTTGATAAAACTGCCAAAATTTTAGGTCTTGGTTATCCTGGTGGCCCAGCTTTGGCGCAGCTTGCACAACAGGGTAATCAAGATGCATTTAAATTTCCACGACCAATGATTGATCGCCCAGGACTAGACTTTAGTTTTAGTGGGCTTAAAACATTTGCCCGCAATACCTTTGCTAAGCATCCTGAGCAAAAAGCTGATATTGCCAAGGCATTTGAAGTAGCCGCTACTTCAACACTAATGATCAAATGTAGACGCGCCTTGGAGCAAACCAATAGAAAAACTTTAGTAGTGGCGGGTGGCGTTAGTGCTAATTTATCTTTGCGTCAAGAATTAGATGCAATGGGATTAAAGCTAGGTGTTGATGTATTTTATCCACGACAAGAATTTTGCACGGACAATGGCGCCATGATTGCACTGGCGGGCCATTTACGCCTAAGCAAAGGTCAAGTTACAGCTGGTGGTGAAATCACCATTCAGCCAAGATGGAGTTTAGAAGATCTGGAGGTGGTGTGAGTCAGCTCGCCAAAGTACTGACACGAGCCTCAACTGGGCTTGATG
>DTUI01000078.1 GCA_012964205.1 Candidatus Thioglobus sp. | reverse complement strand
TACTGGTTAACCATTTTGAAATTATCTTTTCAACGGCTGTTTTGCTTGTTTGGACACTTGGTGGTGGGCTTAGCTGGCTTGATGGCCTATGGCAGACATTAACAGATGATAGCTTATATATTGGTGTCGGCTTTATTCTAAGCTTAATGATTATTGGCAGTATTATTGATTTACCGTTTAGTATTTATCGCACCTTTGTGCTTGAGCAGAAGTTTGGTTTTAATAAAATGACTGCAGGCACCTTTCTTGGTGATATGCTTAAAGGCCTGTTGCTAATGCTAATTATTGGTCTGCCACTTATTTACGCCATTTTATATTTAATGGGTACCATGGGCGAATTCTGGTGGGCTTATGTTTGGCTTGTACTAACCGGTTTCTCGCTACTGATGTTTTGGCTGTATCCATCTTACATTGCACCAATATTTAACAAATTTAAACCACTGGACAATCTTGAGCTTAAAGCTAAGATTGATAATCTACTAACTCGTACTGGCTTTAAAAGTGATGGCGTGTTTGTGATGGATGGCTCTAAAAGATCTTCCCATGGTAACGCTTACTTTACTGGAATTGGCAAAAACAAGCGCATTGTGTTTTTTGACACCTTGCTAGAAGGTATGGAAGATCAAGAAGTTGAGGCAATCCTTGCCCATGAACTGGGGCATTTTCATCACAAGCATATTCGCAAACATATGATTACTTCATTTACCATCTCGTTATTTGGTTTGGCCTTATTGGGCTACTTAATTAATCAGCCGTGGTTTTTCCACGGGCTAGGTGTTGAAACTATGAGCAACCATACTGCGTTAATTTTATTCACACTGGTTATGCCGGTATTTAGTTTTTTTATTGCACCCATTAGCAATGCTCTGTCGCGCAAACATGAGTTTGAAGCAGATGCTTTTGCCGCCAAACACACCAACGCTGATGATTTAATCTCAAGCTTGGTGAAACTATACCGCGATAATGCAGCAACGCTTACGCCAGATAAACTATATTCTGCATTTCATGATTCACACCCTCAAGCGTCAATTCGAATCAACCATCTTAAAGCAAGTGAAAGCTAAACTATTAGCCCTTGCTCTGTTACCTGGCCTTAGCTTGGCTGTAGCCAATATTGCTGATGGTAAATTGTTGTACGATGAAAGCTGCGCTAAATGCCATCACACACCTTATGAATCTTTAGGCTGGAATGAAATGACTAACCGCATCGAACTTCGCCATATGATTGAGGCGTGTAGCAACCACTTTCAACTGGATTGGAACGATCAAGATGTGCAAGACACAGAAGAATTTTTAAATACCGAGTTTTTCTTTTTTGACGAATAAGCGGTATACTTTAAAACACACAACGGAGAATACAATGAAAGCATTATTATTAACCACAACCCTACTTGCCAGTACACTTACATTTGCCAATGAAGAAGGCAAAGAGCTTCACGAAGAATCTTGTGTTAGCTGTCATGGTAGTGAAATGTACACGAGAGACAATAGCAAAATTCAAAATCATTTCGATTTAAAAGGCCAAGTAAGTGCTTGTGCTAACAACCTAGGCACTGGCTGGTTCCCTGAAGAAGAGGCAGCTGTGCTAGACTTCTTAAACACACAGTACTATAAATTTGACAAATAATTGAGCTTAACACGACGCCAAAAATGGCGTATTGAAAAAATCCAAGCTGAGCGTATTGCTAGAGCTAACCGCGCCGCTGACAACAGCGACGATACCGAGCTAGATGATGGGGATGCACAAACTGGGTTGGTTATTACTCGCTACGGCCAGCGGTTGTTGGTTGAGGCCGAATCTGGAGAATTGCTCCAATGTACTGGCAGACGCAACATTGAACTTTCCGTTGCGGGTGATCAGGTAATTTATCAAACTACCGATAATGGCGAAGGCGTGGTTACCGCTCTACTTGCTCGTGAAAACTCACTAGTTCGATCGCAAAAACTCATTGCCGCAAATATTGATGAGTTGTGGCTAGTAGTGTCGATTGAGCCGCATTATCAATTTGAGCTGATTGATCGATATTTAGTGGTGGCAGAAAATGCCAATTTACCGATTAATATTGTGGTGAATAAAATCGAACTCAGTAGTGATATTGATAAAGTTAAGCGTGACTTTTCTATGTATGAATCTGCTGGCTATAACGTTAGCTATTTAAGTGTTAATGAGAAAATCAATATAGCTGAATTCAAGTCTCAACTTAATGACAAAACTCACATATTTTTAGGCCAATCTGGCGTGGGAAAATCCTCGCTGATTAATGAACTGATTCCCGATCTTAATCTGCGCGTGAATGAGATATCTACCAAAAGCAAACTTGGCAAGCATACTACTACCAACACCACACTTTATCATATCCCTTCAGGTGGTGACTTGATTGACTCTCCGGGTATTCGAGAGTTTAAGCTAGACGAGCTAACCGATAAAGAAATATTAAGCGGCTTTAAAGAGTTTAAGCCGTTCATTGGTCAATGTAAATTTAGAAATTGTGCGCATATTAAGGAGCCAAAATGTGCCATCAAAACAGCGGTTGAAAATGGTGATATTCACCCATTGCGCTACGCCAATTATTTGCAGCTAATTGGCTTATAAATGCAAGTTACCATTGTTAATCATATAGCTGAGGTTGATAGCGCACAATGGAATGCGTTGATTACTGATAACAATCCTTTTTGCAAGCATGAATTCTTAAACGCACTGGAAAAACACCATTGTGTTGGTGAGAAATTTGGGTGGATCCCCAGGCATGTGATTATCACTGAAAATGATGTGCTAATTGGTGCCGCTATTTTGTACGAAAAATACAATAATTATGGTGAGTTTGTGTTTGACCATGTTTGGCATAATGCTTATGAAAGACACGGGCTAAATTACTATCCAAAACTGGTTTCAGCCATTCCCTACACGCCAGCAAGTGGTGTGCGATTTATAACTGCCAAATCTGATGAAAATCGAGTATTTCCAGTGTTATTAGATAGTATTTACAAAATTTGCGAAAAAATTAATGCCAGTAGTTTTCATTGCCTTTTTCCAAACGATGAGATTGATTTTTTTAAGAAAAATTCACTTTTTATACGTCATGATTGCCAATTTCATTGGATTAACCAAAATTATGCCAATTTTGATGATTTTTTAGCCAATTTAAAGCAAAAAAAGCGAAAAAACATCCGTCAAGAGCGCTCAAAGGTTGAAAAATCAGGTGTTAGCATTCGTCAACTCGATGGAAATAGCGCTACTGAAGCTGATTGGCAAAATTTCTCAAATTTTTACAATCAAACTTTTCTAGAAAAAAGCGGTACACCAACTTTAAATTTAGAGTTTTTTAAAGATATTGCTTTAACCATGCCTGATCAAATATTGCTATTTTTAGCTGATTTTGAAGGTCGATGCATTGCCGGATCTTTAATGTTTAAAAGCGATACCCATCTTTACGGTCGTCATTGGGGATGTTCTGAACAGGTGGATCACTTGCATTTTGAGGCTTGCTACTATCAAGGGATTGAATACGCCATTAAACACGGCTTACAAGTGTTTGAGCCTGGCGCACAAGGTGAGCATAAAGTAGCACGAGGGTTTGTGCCTACTCTTACTCAATCAGCTCATTGGATTAAAGACGAAGGCTTTAAACAGCCTATTAAGGATTTTTGTGAGATGGAGCGAGAGCACATCCAAAAATACATGACACAAGTTAATACTCATAACCCATACAAAGACAAATGAAACATCATTCACCCTCTTGCGATCAAAATAGGGATCCCATCCTTGAGATTATTAAGCCGTTATTATCTACCGCTAAATCCGTACTTGAAGTGGGTAGTGGCACAGGCCAACATTGCGTGTATTTTGCCAAAGAGTTGCCTCATCTAACTTGGCAGGCAAGTGATCAAGCAATGTACTTGCCTAGTATCAATGCCTGGATAAATGATGAAAAATTAGCCAATACGCCTAACACCCTAACACTAAATGTATGTGATAACTGGCCAGACAAAACTTATGATGCTATATTTTCTGCCAATACAGCTCACATCATGAGTTGGGAGATGGTGCTAGACTTTTTTAAAGGTGTGGGTACGTCACTTAATGCTGATGGCTTGTTTATTTTATATGGGCCGTTTAATTACAACGGCCAGTACACTAGCCAGAGTAATGCTAATTTTGATTTATGGCTTGCACAGCAAAATCCACACAGTGCAATTCGGGATTTTGAAGCGCTTAATAATTTAGCTAAAGAGGCAGGATTAACTTTGCTTAAAGATTATCAAATGCCAGCAAATAATCGAATTTTGGTTTGGCAGAAAAACCGTTAATTGATTTATTTTGACAAGTCAATATTCTGGCCTGATTTAAGTACTGACTGCTTATATACAGTTAAATAATCAAACACACTCTCAGGGTATTGTAAATAATGGCGCTCGCCGATATAGCGCAGATGTCCAGCAAAATGATAACTATATAAGAGTGCATCAATACGCATCACTTCCTTGCCTTGATCAAACATCACAATACCAGGGCGATAGTTTAAAGATAGTTTGTTGACAAATTGTTTTGCAGTGGTGCTGTTACCATCCACATCAATAATCGGCTGGTTAGATTCCGCATCTAGACGCACTACATCAAACAAATCCAACAGCTGAATGACTTCAGGGTTATTTAAATGGCCTTCGTGCAGTCGATCACACAATACGCAATATTGATCTTCAAATAAAACCAGAAGCGGCTTTTGACGTTTCTTACTTAAGTCAGAAATCTCCTGGAAACTATCATGCGCTTTTAACGTGTAGCGTTTCCTTCTATCCTGATTGCTGATAAATTCCGTTAAACTCATTTGCTGATATGAGCGACTACTAACAAAATCTAATGCATGCTTAAAATTCTGTGGCGAACGATAGCCATTAACTTTATAAACTAAATGATTATTTTGATCCAAAAAAACAATGGTCGGGGTAAAGTTAACCTTGTAGTGGTCACGCACCTCGGCCTCTGTCATGGTGAGATTTTCGTTTAAGGAGATTTCCTTATCGCCTTTAATATTGATCGCAACAACGTCAAAATTATCTTTAATAATTTGAGTGTTGGTTGAGTTCTTAAACCCCTCTTCAATCATCTTGTAACAATACGGACAACCCGAAAGATGCATATAAAGCATTAGATGCTTATCTTCATCCTTGGCATCTTCAACATCTTCAGTAATATCTAAAAAGCTGTCTTTAAACCAGTCGGGCAATGTAGATTTCTGCCCGCCAGTAACCTTTCCAGGCTCCACTCCATGGACGCCTGTATGCAGAACGCTTAATAAGATTAATACTAATAAAACTCTTAATTTAACCATCTCACTCTCCCCCAAGGTGATCAGTAAATGCTAGGTGCTATTCAAACTCCATTTGCTTAAAAATACGCTCGGCATTTTGCTTGTGTAGTTCGCTGTAGGTTCCCCAGTCACGATAGGCTGATTGATCAATATTGTAAGCTTCATACAGGCCACCATCATCATCAAGGATTTTTTCCACTTCTTCACGCAAAAACACTAAATAGTCTTTGGTGAATTTAGTAATGGTTGCAAGATCAGTTGGATCACCATGGCCAGGAATAATAATTTCAGGCTCCAGTGCTTCGATCTTATCCCACGTTTCAATCCAAGCTGCTGCATTAGTATGCGGGAAGATTGGCAACATGCGTTGATTAAACGCCGTATCACCACTAATTAGTAATTTTTGCTCTGGCAACCAAAGTTGAATATCATCTGGTGAGTGTGATGCGCCAATATGCATTAATTCAATTTGGGTGTTACCCATTGGTAAATTTAGTCTCTCTTCAAAAGTAAGGTCTGGACGCACAACTTTGGTGCCAATTAACTTATCTTTTTGTACGCGTAAAGAGCGCATATAAATATCTTCACCCTTATGCTTGATTTCTTTATCAGCCTCGGTGTGAGCAACAATAATAGCGCCTTGTTCTTTCCAATAATTAGAACCTAGAATTGCATGGCCTTGAGAGTTCTCTAAAACAACGTACTTAACACGTTGATTAGTTACCTTCTTAATTTCTTCATGCAAAGCCTTAGCGACTAAATAACTACCGCCAGCATTAAACACCAAAACACCACTGGTGGTTACAATAAATGATAAGTTGTTATTGTGGTTTGAATTTTCGTAAGTATATGGCTGTGTAGCACCAATAGCTGAATAAACACCCTCTGCCACCTCTTCAGGAAGTCTGTATAAAACACTACTAGGCTCAAAATCCAACATCTTAATTGGATTCATCTCCTCTTTCCAGGCAAAATAACCTTCAGCATAATTCTTTACATTGGTATAACCCATGTTTTCTAATGTTTTAGCAGCTAATGGCGAGCGCAGGTTTTTTCCGCAATAAACCACAATTGGCGTATCTTTGGATTTCACATGATCTCTAATTCTAAACTCTAGCCAACCACGTGTTAAATGAACATTTTGCCCTTTAGCAATAGTGCCAGTGTTTTTCAACTCTAGCTTAGTACGTAAATCGATCAATACTGTATTTGGATTGGAATCAAGTAGGTTTTTTAATTCTTCTGTATTAATATCAACCACTTGATTTCTAACGGAATCAATGGTTTTATATCCATCAACAATATCAATATCAGCTTGAGAATTTAGCGATGCAAGCACCGTTGCAAGTGTTAATATTTTTTTAATCATTTTTTGTATCTTATGTAATTTATATAATGTATATTTAATTATGCCTTATATTGGTTGATTATACTAGATTTTCATTTTATATATTAGAATATTATTGACTTCTAATATTAGTAGTGTATAATACAAACCTACACAGCAGAATTGCTAAAAAAATAATTTTAAACAAATAACAAAAGAGGGGAAATAAAATGAAAAAACTAACAACAATCTTTGCACTTGCAAGCGTACTAACTATGGGTGCTGCTAACGCATTCTTTAATCCAATGAACGCTATGCAAGATGTAAGCGACGAAATGAGAAATGCAGTTATCGAAGTAACTGGTGACAAGCCAGAAGAAATTATTGCAGGTGTATTACTAGAAGGTGGTAGCGTAATGCCACAAGAAGTAACTAAAGAGTTATTCATGGAAATGGTACAAGTAACTGAAGTAGACGAAGGCATTACTGGTCCTGAAGTTGATGAGTCTATCAAATCAATGGCTACTAACGAGTCAATCTTACACGTTGCTTCATTCCCATTAAGCGAGCAAATTGCAAACGTAACTGGCAAGCCATACCGTCACCTAACGATTCACAATATTTGTGATGCTGTAACTGCTGGAAAGATTGCTGACCTTGACGATCGTTATACAATAATCTTACCTTGTAGAATTGCAGTTGTTGAAGGTAAAGATGGTAAGATTAGAATGATTAGCATGAACTCTGATGTAATGGATCTTATGAATTTACCTAAAGATGTGTACGAGCCAGCAAAAGAAGTTGCTGATAAGATGGACGCAATTATTGAAGGCGCTAAAGAGGGTTCTTTCTAAGCTTAGTTAAATTAAGTAATAATAAAAAAAGCCTGCATTTGCAGGCTTTTTTATTGGGTTTTTTTCTAGAATAAGGCTTAAGACTTGTTAATAGCTAGTCTTGTCAAATTAAGCCAGCCAACAATAAACAACAATCCGCCCATCGGGGTTAAAAATACCAGTGGGTGATAATAAGTAGCGGTGTATAAATATAAGCTTCCAGAAAACAATACAATAGCAATGGTAAATAAAATACAGCTAAGCTTAATAATGGGCGAAGGCTTAAATTGATAATACACACACAGTGTCGCCATCACAATGGTGTGATACATTTGATAAGTGGCAGCTGTTTGAATTCTAGCCAACTCCTTAGTGTTAAGCATGTCAGCCAATAAGTGCGCTGACATTGCGCCAGCAACAACGGCTAGCGCACCACT
>DTUI01000077.1 GCA_012964205.1 Candidatus Thioglobus sp. | reverse complement strand
ATCAACAAAGATATTAATGAACGCATGTGGCCATCACTGGCTTTGGCGATTCCATCCTTTATTATTGCACTATTAACCAACATTGTATTTGCTATGTGGATGGTGATGTTGCTCGGCACTAAGTTGGAGCGGCTAACTTTAATCTTGAGTGTGGCGCTTATGTCTATTTCTGGATTGTTCTATATTATTATTGCGCAAAAAGTGGTGGCTGGAATGTGGCATTGGTTCCCTGTTTCAGGTTATCAAAGTGGCTTTGAGTCTTGGCGTTTTGTTATGTTGCCGGTACTCATTGGTGTGGTCGCCGGGCTAGGTTCAGGGGTGAGGTGGTATCGTTCTATTTTCTTAGAAGAGATCAACAAGCCTTATGTCAATACCGCCCGCGCTAAAGGCCTCAGCGAACAACAAGTGCTATTTAAGCACGTGCTAAAAAATGCCATGATTCCTATTCTTACGGGTGTTGTAGTGGTGATCCCATCACTGTTTATGGGTAGTCTAATTATGGAGAGTTTTTTCTCTATTCCTGGCTTAGGTAGCTACACCATTGATGCGATTAATTCGCAAGACTTTGCTATTGTTCGAGCCATGGTATTTTTAGGCTCAATCCTTTATATTGTTGGCTTGTTGTTAACGGATATCTCCTACACTTGGGTGGATCCAAGGGTGAAGTTTAAATGACTTTTATCTGGCTATGGACTGACTTTTTACTTTGGGTGTTGTTTGCTCTGAGTATGGTTGCTGTGGTGAAAATACGCGGCAATGAATTACTGCGCCAAAAATGGCAAAAAGTTTTTACTCAGCCTTTGGCGTTATCTGCATTTATTGTTTTTATTTTTTATATTTTAATCGGCTTGTCTGACTCTGTTCATTTTAGGCTAGACAATAACACCACAACCTATAGTGTGCTCGATAGAGTGTTACTGCCTGCACTAGAGGCTGAAGAAAAAACCTACTCTACACCACTAAACTTCGAGCAATTTTCTAAAGAGTATTTAGACAACGGTCTTCGTGGACGCGTACACCTAAACCTAGTATCAGATGAAATTACCAATGCCAGTGACAACACCAAAAATCTTTTTTCTATTAGTGCTAACGCACTGCTTTATGCGGTCGCTATCTTTGTAGCTTTTGTCTTATTTCTAAAAAAATTCACCTCGATTAATATCCGAAACAATCGGCATGCTTTTATTACCATATTGGTTTTGATATTTTTCTGCACTTGGGTGGTGTTGCTAATGCCAAATTATCACATCTTAGGCACTGACAAAGCCGGTATTGATGTCTTTTATAAAGCGGTAAAGAGTATTCGAACAGGGATGGTATTTGGCTTATTGACAACGCTTTTGGCCTTGCCACCGGCCATTATTTTAGGGTTAATGGCTGGTTACTTCAAAGGCAAAACTGATGATGTGATTCAGTATATTTACACCACCATTAACGCTATTCCCGGCATCTTACTTATCGCCGCCTTGGTGCTAATCTTACAAGTATATATGGACGAACACGCAAGCGATTATGCCTCAAGCCTTGAACGTTCAGATCTTAAATTATTATTGCTTTGTGTGATACTGGCGCTCACCTCTTGGACGGGATTGTGTCGCCTCATTCGTGCCGAAACCCTCAAGCTCTCAGAGCTAGAATTTGTTCAAGCTGCCAAAGTGTTTGGCATTAGTAATATCAAAATTTTGTTTAATCACCT
>DTUI01000076.1 GCA_012964205.1 Candidatus Thioglobus sp. | reverse complement strand
CTGACGACTTCCAGCATGTCATGCTGGCACTCTAACCAACTGAGTTACGCGACTATAAAAGAATGCTATTAGCGGGAGCTAACAACGAATGCGAAATTATACCCCGTAAAGGAGTACAAGTACCCCGTAAAGAGGCGTTAAAGACTAGAAGCAGGTTTTAATAATTTCTTGAATCTTGCTTGCTGCTACGTATGGATCATCAGCATTCTTAATCGGACGACCCACAACAATGTAATCTGATCCTGATTTAAATGCTGTTGCTACATCAACCACACGTTTTTGGTCATCATCATTTGCAACTGGGCGAATACCCGGAGTAACAGCGATCAGTTTATTATCAACATACTCTCTTAAGAATGGCACCTCTAGACCTGAAGATACCACACCATCACAACCTGCCTCAAAGGCACGCTTAGCACGAGAAATAACTAATTCTTGCACGTCACATTTAAATCCCAAATCATCTAAATCACCACGATCCAGACTTGTAAGTGCGGTTACTGCTAAAATTTTAAGATCGCCTTTGTTTTCAGCAGCTTTTTCCATTAGCCCTTGGTTGCCATGAATAGTTGCAAAGGTTGCACCGTACTGACTAAGGCGATTAATAGTTCTACCAACCGTTTCAGGCACATCAAAGAACTTAAGATCAACAAATACTTTTTTATCTTTAGCAATCAGCCAATCCATTAATTGAAAGTATTGGCCAGTCATTAGCAATTCCATACCAATCTTATAAAAGCTAACACTTTCATCTAGCTGATTAACCAAATCTTTTGCTTGGGAAACTTCAGGTACATCTAATGCAAAAATTAATCTATCTTCAATCTTAATGTCTTTCATGGTTATTCCTATTTAAAAAATACTGCCACCAGAGTAGCCATTTTCATTGGCTCTTCTAATCCAGTATTTTGATTGCTCAATATCTTTATCGACTGATTTTGCCAAGGCAAAAAATATGCCCAAATTATACTGTGATTTTGCATAATCTTGGTCGGCAGATTTTTGATACCAATCAAATGCCTTGGACAGATCTTTGTCAACTCCTAAGCCTAAATCGTAAGCTAACGCCAGCTCATACTGAGACTGTGCATCGCCCTGCTGAGCTAGCTGATCAATTTGCTCAAATGTTTTTTCTGCGGCCACTTAAATTATCTAGGTGAGACGTTAACCTTAATTTTAAGCGTACTACCATAAGGTTTGTTTTTGGTTGTGTAAGTAAAAGATCGATCGTCATATTCATATTCAACTCGATAATGACTTAAGCGCTCAATAGACTCTGTACGATATTTAGTTTCACAAATTTCTTTACTAATAACACGGCCTGTTTTCGACTTTTTCAATTCATCATCACGTGCAAGTGATGCACCTAATAATGCACCTGCAACAGTCAAAGCATCTTTACCATCGCCGCCACCAAATTGATTGCCAATTAAGCCACCAAACAATCCACCTACTATTTCATTGGCCATTGAGCCGTCGTCATCAGCTTGATAATACTCTTTAATATAACAATCTTGGTACGGCTCGCGAATGGCGTGTGTTCGATAAATTTTATCCACGGAAGTGATCTTGGCTGTGTCAGAATAACTGCCTGATACTGCCGATTGACTGGCGAGTAACATTGAGGTTAATATCATTATATTTAGCTTCATCTAGCAACTCCATTTTTATAATTTACGGTAGTATATATTCTACTCTTTTTGATTAGAATTTTGCATGAATTCAGCAACTTTATACTACATACACGATCCAATGTGCTCTTGGTG
>DTUI01000075.1 GCA_012964205.1 Candidatus Thioglobus sp. | reverse complement strand
AACTTGCGAGACTTCAATGTCTTTAAAGAAGCTAGTTTTATACAAATCACGAATAATTTTCCCAGAGATTTGCGAATTGTAATCATCACCAGTTTCAACCGGTAAATAACTTAAAACAGTTCCTCGTGAAATAGAATCTAGACCTAGTATTTCAATGCTTCTAATGGGGTCTGCAAGAGCAGTTGATGCGCTAAAAATACTGGCAGAAATTAATAATTGTAGAGTAGTTTTTTTCATAAAATTTAAGTAAATTACAATAAACGTATCAGGTCATTATACAGCGCAACAAATGTTAATGACAAAATAACAAATAAGCCAAATTTGGCAAAAATTTGCTGAGTAGAATCACTAACAGCGGACCCTTTGATCATTTCTATCAAGTAAAAGAATAAATGACCTCCATCAAGTAAAGGGATCGGCAATAAGTTTATCAACCCTAGTCCAATACTAATCAAAGCTAAAAATGATAAAAATGGCACCAAGCCAACCTCAGCACTTTTACCGGCATAGTTAGCAATACTGACTGGACCACTAATTTGATCAATTGACGCCTCGCCAATAATCATTTTCTTGATCATTTTTAAATTTAGTAGGGTTAATTGATAAACTTTTGAACTGGCAGAATATAGTGCATCAATCGGATCTTTTTGAATGGTTACTTGCCACTCTTTAAGGTAGTCATTCGGCAGTGAAACACTCACGCCAGCCTTAGGAGAATTGTTGATTAATTTAGGTACTAGGTTAAGTGTTAGTCTTTCACTATCACGCTTAACAACAAGTTTAATAGGCTTGATCGGCGTTACTTGTATTATTTTGACAAAGTCTTGCCAACTATGAATTGCAATATCGTTCGCACTACGAATTTCATCACCTGTTTGTAATCCTGCTGAGCTAGCAGCAGACCCTGAAACGACACGATCAATAATAGCCGGAATGACTGGTGTAGCAAATTTAAAACCTAGATATTGATCAATGCCTTGTTCAGGATTGGCTAAAAAATCACCTGCCAAGTGTAGCTTGGTGGCTTTAAGATTTGATTCTTTGGATCTAGTCTCGATAGTAATCGGCTCACTACCAATGGCCTGAATAAACTGAATTGAAAATTCACTAATACTAGGTGTTGGCGCACTGTTAACACTGAGCAATTCATCACCTATTTGTAATTCTGCTTGATCAAAAATTCCTGCATTTGTTAGTGAACCAACAACAGGCTTAAATCCATTAACACCAATAATAAAGATAAAGGTATAAAGTAGTATCGCTAACAAGAAATTGGCAACTGGCCCCGCTGCAACAATAGCAAAGCGCTGATAAACAGATTTTCGATTGAAAGCACGATGCTGTTCAGATGCTGCAACCTCTGCTTCACGTTCATCGAGCATTTTGACATAACCGCCAAGTGGGATGGCACACAGGGTAAATTCCGTTTCACCACGCTGAAAAGATTTAATGACCTTGCCAAATCCAATAGAAAATCTTAAAACTTTGACGTCACATTTTTTTGCAACCCAGTAATGGCCAAATTCATGAATAGTGACCAAAATTCCAATGGTCGCAGCAAAAGATAGTAGGGCGGTTAAAAAACCCATGTAAATTTATAGTTGGGAGTGAGAATGTCCCGCTTCTTTAAGACGCTTTAGGTAAGTTGACCATAAAGCATCTTTATCTGTGGCTAATTTGTGTAAATGCTCCCAAGAATAGATGCCGGTATCATGGCCATCACTAAAGAATATATAGATAGCATAATTCCCCGTTGGTTCGATGCGATCAATCTTAACATTCTCTTTGTCTAATTGTAAAGTTTCTTGGCCAGGACCATGCCCAACAACTTCTGCAGAAGGTGAATAAACTCTTAGAAATTCAGTGCTTAATGGGTACTCGACACCATCAAAAGTTAGTGTTAGTAAATTTTTATCTTTATTTAAAGTGATGTTACTTGGTGGTTGCATGATATGCCTTATGTGAAATAGTGCAGATATTTTATCAGAACTATTGTTTTTATTAACCTTGAGCTTTATAAGTGGATAAAATAAAGCTTATGATGATTCAATTTACAAAAATGCATGGCCTAGGCAACGACTTTATGGTGGTTGACAATACCAGTGGTGATATTAATTTTAGCATTGAGCAGATCGTTGCATTATCTGATAGACATTTTGGCGTTGGTTTTGATCAGCTATTGGTTGTGGAGCAAAGCCCGACAACTGGGGTTGATTTTCGATATGTCATTTATAATGCGGATGGCTCTGAAGTGGAGCAATGTGGCAATGGTGCGCGTTGTTTTGCACGTTTTGTGAGCGAAAAAGAATTAACTAAAAACAATCCAATCGTGGTTGAAACTCATTCGGGCATTATCACCCTGAAAATTAATCAAGATCATAGTGTGCGTGTTGATATGGGCAGACCTAGATTTGAGCCAAGTAGTATTCCATTGATTGCTGAATACGTGCAAGAAACTTATCAGATTGAAGGTTTTGAGATGGGTATTGTGTCCATGGGAAACCCGCATTGCGTTTTAATTGTTGATGATATTTCTACTATAGAGATTGCTGAAACTGCCAAGCAAATACAAGCAAGCAGCTTATTGCCAAATCAAGCCAATATTGGTTTTATGCAAGTGCTCAATCGTAATGAAGTTAATTTACGTGTTTATGAGCGTGGAGCAGGGGAGACACTAGCTTGTGGTAGTGGCGCATGCGCAGCAGTCGTACACGGCGTTGAGCAAGGATTGTTAGACTCTAATGTAGTTGTACACTTAACCGGTGGTGACACGCTGATTGAATATCAACAAAGCGAGTCAGTGTTCTTATCAGGGCCAGCAGAATTTGTCTTTGAAGCGAGTATCGATATTTAGCAATTAATCGAAAAAACTCGTTTATCTGATAATCGAATAGCACTTAATGCACCACCCCAAATACAGCCATGATCCATTGGATAGATATGCGCCTGATCAACAGAATCAAGGGTAGACCAATGTCCAAAGAAAATATCTGAATTTTTGAGTAGACGATTGTCGTGCTCAAACCATGCCTTAAAACCATTTGGCGCCTGATTAAAGTTCATTTTATGGTCAAACTCTAACTCACCATTGGCTTTACAAAAGCGCATACGCATCAAAGCATTAATGGTGTATTGGCATTGTTCCAATTCGGTTAAATCTTGACTCCAGGTATGCGGATTATTGTTATACATTTTACTTAAAAAACCACCTAAATCATCTGATTTCAAGTGTGATTGCACTTGTTTTGCTTGTGTTTTAAGTGTATCAACATCCCAATTAGGCGGTATGCCAGCATGAATCATTAAAGCACCCTGATGCTGAATAAATAAAGGTTGAAAAGCTAAAAATTCTAACAATTGAGAGGCGTCTTTTGCATTGATAATATCAACAAAGGTGTCTTTTTTGCTAGGCTTAATATGTCCAAAAACACAGGCTAACAAATGAAAATCATGATTACCTAACACCATAGAGGCATTGTCTGAATTATCTTTAATAAAGCGTAAAGTCTCTAAAGACTTATCGCCACGATTTACAACATCACCAAGGAAAAACAATTGATCCTTATCCAGAGAAAAGTTTATCTTTTTTAATAGGCTTTTCAAGGCATCGTAACACCCTTGAATATCACCAATAAGATAATCTGCCATTAGTGAAGTGTGTATGGTTCGCTTAAAATAAATTCTGGAATTTGAGCTTCAAAGCGTTCACCTTCATCATTCACCATACCGTAAGCACCCTTCATGGTGCCAGTTTCAGTTTTTATTACCGAGCCGGAAGAGTATTGATAAGACTCGCCTGGTTGCAAATGAGGCTGTTGACCTACTACACCTTCTCCAATTACATCCTCTGTATGGCCTGTTTCATCCTGTATGCGCCAGCGTCTTGTTAGTAGTTGTGCACCAATCGTACCATTATTAGTAATGGTAATGGTGTATGCGTAGGTATATTGATTGCTAGATGGGCGTGACTGCTCTTCAATAAAAGTTACTTTTACAGCTATATTAATGTTGTTTTTCATAATCTTTGGCTAAGGTAATAAAGGTGTCAATATCAAGCATTTCAGCTCGTTGAGATAAGTCAACTTGAGTTTGATCTTGAGTTAATAAAGATTTTAAACAATTTCGTAATGTTTTGCGACGATGGGCAAATGCAGCCTTGACCACTTGTTCAAAAATCTCAATATTATCAACTTTGCAAACTTTGAGTGGCGTCAAATAAACAATAGCAGAATCAACCTTAGGGGCTGGATCAAAAGACTCAGGTGGTACTACAAATATCAACTCAACCTCAAAAAATGCCTGCATCATAACACTTAACCGACCATAAATTTTTGACCCATGTGTTGCAGACATCCTTTCAACCACTTCTTTTTGTAACATAAAAGTCATATCAATAACCTTATCTCGATTTTCAAGCAAGTGAAATAAAATAGGTGAAGATATATTATAAGGAAGGTTGCCCACCACTCTAATTGGTGGATTAAATTGGTCTAAATCAAAGTTAAGTGCATCACCCTGATGAATCACAAGATTTGACTTGTTGTGCGATTCTAAAATTTCAATTAAATCTCGGTCAATTTCTATTACAGATAGTTTATCCACTCGTTCCAACAAGGGCAGTGTCATCGCCCCTTGGCCAGGACCAATTTCAAGAATATTGTCATCGTGCTTTGGCGCAATGGTTGCGATAATTTGATCAATGATTTTTTGATCTGTCAGGAAGTTTTGACCAAAGCGTTTACGTGCTTTATGTTTTGCAGACATAATGATTTTAAGGGTTAAGTATGTTTTTTATTGATGAAATCTTGTGCATATTCTAACGCAGTATGCAAGCTACCCAGACTTATATTGCCAGATCCTGCTAGCGATAGGGCGGTGCCGTGATCAACCGATGTTCGAATAAATGGCAGTCCTAGTGTTATGTTAACGGCCTTTTTAAAACCTAGAGTTTTTAATACCGGTAAACCTTGATCATGATACATGCTTAACACGCAATCAACCCCTTGTAATGCGTCAACTGTAAAGGCGGTATCAGCAGGTACACTACCAGTGAGATTAAACCCTTGGTCGTTTAGTTTGGCGATCAAAGGGTTGATAATCTCAATTTCTTCCATGCCCAGGCAGCCATCTTCACCTGCATGAGGATTGAGTCCACAAACCACAATGTGAGGATTGTTAACACCATAAGAAATTAATGAATGGTGGATAATGTAAAGTGTTTTCTCAAGAGAGTCAGCTGTGATATTTGAGGCAACTTCAGATAACGGCAAGTGTGTGGTTGCAAGTGCTACACGAAGCCCATCAGTGGCAAGCATCATTACTGTTTTATCAACCTTTGATAATTTTGCTAAGTATTCAGTATGCCCTGTAAAACCAGGATTAATCGTATTAATAATACCTTTATGAATAGGGCCAGTAACCAAAGCATCGCACTGATTATTTAAACAAAACTTGGTGGCAAGATCTAAAGTATCAAGCACATATTGGGCATTATTATTATTTAGACTGCCAGCTAAAACGTTATCTTTAGCTTTTACAGGGTATACACAAAGTTGGCCATCTGCATAGGCTTGTTCTGACTCAAGAATTTTAAGTGGTAATTTAAGCAATTTGGCGCGTGCAAGTAGTACATCAGGATCTGCAAAAATCAATAGATTTTTGTCTGATTTTTTTTGTGCATAAATAACTGCTAAGTCAGGGCCAATTCCTGCAGGCTCTCCAGGGGTAAATGCAATTGCCATTAATGTCTTAATATAAATGAATAAAGTTCATATATTATAGTGCCAATATATAAGAAAAAATTTATATACTAAAATTAAATAATTAAATGAATAAATGATTAAAAAACAACGTGTTATATTTATATTAAGCGCTTAATTATTTATTTAAATCAAATAACAAACATAAGTATTGCTATTCATATAAAATTCGAAATAATAATATTTTTAACATCTAAAAACAGGTTAACTATGAGCTCAACAATCACACCTTTAGTCGCATCCGTTTTACTCGTATTTTCAGTACCATCTCAATCACAAATGATTAACCATACTGCCAACAGTTTTGAATCGGTTTACAACATTCAAACAGTTGTTGGTATGTCTCTAGATAAAAGAGCGTTATTGGGCGGTTCAGTTGTCACTTCATCACAGGTAAATCTTTCAGCACAAGTATCTGGTGATATCTTAACGGTGAGTGGTCGAGAAGGTGACATGTTTAAAAAGGGTTCAATTTTGGTAACCTTAGAGCAAGATTCAATTCAAGCACAGCGTGACTCAGCTTACGCAGAAATTTCTTCTGCAAATGAAGCACTTAGAAATGCCGGTGTGCAATATTCACAATCGATTGTCTCACCAAACAGTGGTGGCATGCTTGGTGGTGTGCCGGGTATGTTCTCAATGTTTACCGACCCAATGTTAAAAATGAGTGGCCAAGGTAATCCTGAATTTGATAAGTTCGCTAATAGAACTTCAAGATACACTTCTTATCAGCAAGCTAAAAACAAGCTAACTCAAGCTGAAAATAATTTAAAGCAAATTGAATCCCGCCTTAAAGATGCAAATGTAAGAGCGCCGTTTGATGGTGTGATTACAGCTAAGTCAATTAATGTTGGTGATATTGTTCAGCCTGGCCAGATGTTACTTAAGTTTGCTAATATTAAAGATCTTCAGGTTGAGGTGAACATTCCCTCAAGATTGGTTAGAAGTTTAAAGCTTGATACAGATTACCGCATCAAGCTAGACATTGCCAATATTGTTGTTGATGCAAAATTAGCTCAAATTTATCCAATTGCTGATAATGCAAAGCACAGTGTTAAAGTTAAGTTTGACTTGCCGCTAAATGTACCTGTGTTACCAGGTGCTTATGCTGAAGTTGAAATTTTTGAAACAGACTCAGGTGTGTTGACACCGATCGTTCCAGAATCTGCGATCATGTGGCGCTCTTCACTACCTAGTGTATTCATTATTAGCCCATTAACAAACAAAACAGAGTTACGCTTTGTTCGCTTAGGCGAGCAAGTTGGCAAGAGTAAGAAGAGTGTTTTATCAGGATTAAAGATTGGCGAAAAGATTGTAGCCAATCCGAATATTTTAATGGTTTCAGGAATGGATATTTAATTCGTTAATTATGTCAAATAACAACACAACACCGAACGACGATGTAGATTTGGGCATAGCTGGCAAGCTAACCAAAGCCTTTATTACTTCTCCGCTATCGATTATCATATTCTTCGCCATGCTTGGTGCAGGTATTATCGGTCTCATCTCCACACCAAGACAGGAAGATCCTCAAATATCAGTACCTCTGATCGATCTTTTTGTTGAATATCCAGGCGCCTCTTCTGAAGAGGTTTCTAATATTGTTGTTAAGCCACTTGAGCGTTTAATGTCACATATTTTGGGTGTTAAGCATGTGTATTCAGT
The DNA here is from genome assembly GCA_012964205.1 of Candidatus Thioglobus sp. GTDB lineage: Bacteria > Pseudomonadota > Gammaproteobacteria > PS1 > Pseudothioglobaceae > Thioglobus_A. Next base: position 1,035 of record DTUI01000075.1, on the reverse strand, counting down.
CAGTGACAAAGGTCAAGGAATTATCACGGTAGAATTTGATGTTGGCCAGGATATGAATGCCTCAATCATCAAGGTGCGCGACAAAATGCTTGCCAATCTTGAGTTTATGCCACCAGGGGCTAGACAGCCATTAATCAAGCCTAAAGAAATTGATGACGTGCCAATTATCAACCTCACACTTTGGTCGAAATCCTTGGATGATGGGCAATTGCGTTCACTGGGTTTGGAGCTAATTCAACAGCTAGAAAAAGTTAAAGATACCAATAATGGATTTATTGTTGGTGGTCGTAAAGAGATTTTCCATATTGACGCCTACCCAGGCCGATTGGCAGGCTACGGCGTTTCAATTCAACAAATTGCCGATACTGTGGGCAGTGCGAATGTTCGTGAGCACACAGGTAATATCGAGCTAAACGGCTATCAAATGGAAGTCTATGCAGGAGATTTTTTCGCTAAAGTTGAAGATATTGAAAACTTAGTAATTGCAGTAAATGACGGCAAGCCTATTTATGTTCGAGATGTGGCAGATGTATATTACGCCCCGGAAGAAGCCAAGCACATGGTTAGCTACTACACGGGTAAAGCCAATAAATCAGGCAAAAAAGCTACCGCAGAACAAGCGGTTACTATTGCGATTGCTAAGAAATTCGGTACAAACGGTGTTGAAGTTGCTGACAGTATCTTGGCTAAAGTAGAAGAGCTAAAAGGCCGACTTATTCCAGATAATGTGGAAGTAGCAGTCACTAGAAACTACGGTAAATCAGCCAAAGATAAGGTTAATGCGTTAATCAAGAAGTTATTTATTGCAACTGGCGCAGTAACATTACTAGTTTGGTTTGCTTTAGGTTGGCGTCCTGCGCTTGTTGTTACCTTGGTTATTCCGGTTGTATTGTTAATGACAATATTCTCTGCATGGATTCTTGGTATGACCATTGACCGTGTGAGTTTATTTGCGTTAATTTTCTCGATTGGTATTTTGGTGGATGACGCCATTGTTGTCACCGAAAATATTTATAGACGTTGGCTGATAGATAA
>DTUI01000074.1 GCA_012964205.1 Candidatus Thioglobus sp. | reverse complement strand
GTATCTTTATAGTTAATGCCAATCATATACAAATCGCTTGTAGCAGCAATATCATTTAATACTTTATGTTCTGCGCGACAAGTCACACACCATGACGCCCAAACGTTCACCAGTGATATCTTATTTTTTAGCTTGCTTTGGGTGAAATACCTCTCACCAGAATAAAAATCTTCAACTTCTAGATTTGGAAAACTTTTACCAATTAGTGGTGAGGGCAGTTTTTTTGGATCTTTTCCTAGTCCATCTAGCAGGAACCAGGCCAATACAACAAACAAAACCAACGGTAAGAACTTCCACATGATTATTTCTCAGATTTTTTAGCTTTTTCTAAAGCGTCAGCGACTTCAGGTGGCATGTAATTTTCATCGTGCTTGGCAAGCACTTCTGTGGCTACAAACGTACCGTTCACTAATGAGCCAGTGGTGATAATACCCTGGCCTTCTCTAAATAAATCCGGCAAGATGCCAGTATATTCAATGTTAAATTTGTTTTTATTGTCTGTGACATCGAAATTAACAGTCATGTCTTTGCGTTTCACGCTATCTTTGGCTACTAGACCGCCAAGACGAAAGCTTTTACCGCTAGGCGCCTTACCTTCTACCACTTCGGTTGGAGAATAAAAATAATTAGTATTACTGCCTAATGCTTGAAACAATAAAGTCATTGCCAGCACTGCACCTGCCACCAACAAGGCAACAAAAACCATTCTATTTTGTCGTTTAGTCATAATAATCTCTCACTAATTTCTTGAATATTTAATCCGTAACTGAGTAATTGCTTTTTTGTGAATTGATCGAGTTCTAATAAATAAAATAGCAATTACTGCAAAAGTTAGAAAATACGAAAACCATATATAGTAAGCGTATTTATCAAATGATAATAAGGTCAAAAGTTCCATTATTTATCACTCCCCATCACAATTGCTTTAACCCAACGTGAGTTTTGCTCTCTTATCAGAACCTCATCTCTAGCACGCATTAATACCAGCGCACCATACAAAAATTTAAAGGCAAAACTAATCAACAGTAATGCGTAAAACATATCTATTTGCATAGAGACTTTGGTCACACTCACAGACGATCCTTGATGCAAACTGTTCCACCATTCCACTGAATAATAAATAATGGGAATATTAACCAAGCCTACAATCGCTAAAACTGAAGAAGCTTTAGCTGCAGTTTTCGGATTATCAAATGCATTATTAAGCGATATATAAGCCAGATACAAAAACAACAGAATCAGCTCAGAAGTTAAACGTGCATCCCACACCCACCAAGTACCCCACATTGGCTTACCCCATACTGCACCAGTGACTAAAGCTAAAAAAGTAAAAGCTGCACCAATCGGTGCTGAGACTGAGGCCACCACATTGGCAAGTTTAATTTGCCAAATGAGGCCGATCGCACCTGCAACAGCCATCACTACATAAATAAATAAGCTCATCCATGCAGCAGGTACATGTACATACATAATACGTACACTTTCACCTTGCTGGTAATCAGGTGGCGATACAATTAACGCCCAATACAATCCCACTAAAGTTAGAGTGATGAACGGATATAAAAACCAAGGAATGAGTTTTTCACTAATCCGGTAAAAATTTTGTGGTGAGGCAAATGCCTGAATCCATTTCCACATATTTAATAATTAATATTGTAAGAATTGAGAATTATTTTAATGATTTCTGCGCCACATTATTACGTAAATAGGTTGGGAGTGGCAATTCATTGTCATGTGTACTTTTTTGATCTAAATATAAATCAATCAAATTTTCAGCCCTTGGGTAGAAGTCTGAAACA
>DTUI01000073.1 GCA_012964205.1 Candidatus Thioglobus sp. | reverse complement strand
ACTAAAACCCATGTCTGAAAATAAACCCGATAACAAGCCTCAAGCTAAATTTAGTGATTTTGGCCTATCCGATTCAATCCTAAAAGTATTGGATTCTATCGGTTATGAAACACCATCACCTATTCAAGAACAATGCATCACTCACCTACTAAATGGTGAAGATGTTATTGGTCAAGCGCAAACAGGCACAGGTAAGACAGCGGCTTTCGCCCTACCTTTGCTAGACAACATCGACCTTAGTCTAAACGCACCTCAATTATTGATTTTAGCGCCAACTCGCGAACTAGCCATTCAAGTGTCAGAAGCCGTGCAAGTTTATGCACGTGGACTAAAAGGCTTTCACGTATTGCCAATTTATGGCGGACAATCATACGACATCCAGTTGCGCCCATTAAAACGCGGTGTACACGCTGTCGTTGGCACGCCAGGGCGTGTGATGGATCATATTAAAAAAGGCACCTTAAAACTCGACAACTTAAAATCATTCGTCTTAGATGAAGCGGATGAAATGTTGAAAATGGGCTTTATTGACGATATTAAATGGGTAATGGAACGCATTCCTGAGCAACGTCAAATCGCGCTATTCTCGGCAACTATGCCAAACGTTATTAAACGCGTTGCAGAACAATTTTTAAACAAGCCTAAATTGGTTAAAGTTAAAACCAAAACTGAAACAGCACCTACAATCAAACAAAAATACTGCCTTGTTGGTGGTCTAAGCCAAAAATTAGATGCACTCACCAGAATTCTAGAGGTGACCGAGTTTGATGCAATGATTATTTTTGCTAGAACCAAAACATTAACAGTTGAACTGGCTGAAAAATTGGCTGCTAGAGGGTTTTCAGCAGAAGCTATTAATGGTGACATTCAGCAAAGTCAACGTGAAAAAATTATTAACAAATTTAAAAAAGGTGGTATTGATATTTTAGTTGCCACTGATGTTGCTGCTCGTGGATTAGATGTGCCAAGAATTTCACACGTGGTGAACTACGACATTCCTCAAGATGCAGAAACTTACGTACACCGTATTGGCCGTACCGGTCGTGCTGGACGTGAAGGTGAGGCAATTTTATTTGTATCGAATCGTGAAAGACGCATGCTTAGCAATATTGAACGTGTAACACGTCAAAAGATTGAACCACTTGAATTGCCGACTGCAAAAATCATCAACGAAAAACGTGTTAACACCTTTAAACAGAAGATTACACAAACAATCAACAATCAAGATCTTGGTGTTTTTGAAAAATTAGTTTCTGAATTCCAAGAGTCAAATGAAGAGCTTAGTTTGATTAAAATCGCATCGGCCTTGGCGCACATCGCCCAAGGTAATGAACCTTTATTTCTTTCAGAAAAAGAGCCTAGTTTTGGCAGAGACCAAAAGCCAGGTGAAGAGAAAGTTGTGCCAGTAGAGGCCAACCCTCTTAATGCTCATCCGCAAATACCAATGCGTCGATACAAGCTTGAAGTAGGCAATAGTAACAATATCAAGCCTGGAAATATCTTAGGTGCTATTGCCAATGAAGCTGACATGGATAGCGAGTACATTGGTTCTATTCAAATTTTTGACAACTTCTCTACAGTAGATCTACCTGATGAAATGCCAAAAGAGACTTTTGAAGTCCTGAAAAAGACTATGGTTAACGGCAAACGTCTAAATATTACTGAACTTACCGAGAAAAACAACAAGGCTACTATTGGTGGCACTTCAGGGAAACGTAATTTTGGTCGTGGAAAATTTTCTAAAGGTGGCAAAAATGATAGACGCGGTGGCAGAGACTCTCGTGGTGGTGATAGAAAAGGCGGCGGTGACCGCAATAGAAAGCCAAAATTCTCACGCTCAAAGCCTAAAAAC
>DTUI01000072.1 GCA_012964205.1 Candidatus Thioglobus sp. | reverse complement strand
TGGCAAGGGTTTAGTTCTAAAATATCCTCTGGCATTTCATCGATTTGAATGTTAAAAATATCTCTTTCAATATTTTTTTCAGCCATAATAAAGCGGACAACATGAGACTCAATCTCTTGTGGAGATGAATATAAAGTTGTCGATGAAGGATTAGGTTTTAATAACATGATTTCTTCCCTTTTTAAAATGAAAAAACAGCATTCAGATTAAAGATTGCTGTTGTGTGTTTCTAATAATTGGTGGCTAGCTAGTCTTTCGCACGCCATTTGCCATATTTAACATCTTTCCAATACTCTTGTTTAAGGAGGTAAGACAAAATGAATAATATGAATAAAAATCCTAAGACTTTAACACCAATTTCGTATCTAATTAGCTTAACGGGTTCTGCAACATAATCCAAGAAGTTGGTAATGTCTCTAACTTCTCTATTAAATTCTTTTTCAGTCTTGTCTTGCTTTGATTTCCACAAGATGTCAGGCATAGCTGCGTTTTCTAATACGTGATTGTTTACACCATAAGGGCGAGTTTCATCAGCGTAAAAACCTTTAAGATAAGTATAGATCCAGTCTGTGCCACGAGCTATACCTGTTAGCGATAAGTCCGGTGGCGTTGTTCCAAACCATTCCTTTGCACCATCTTCTGGCATTGAGGAGAAAATTGGACTTCCTGTCTTATCAGCATTAAACATTAAGTTGTTAGCCATATCTGCTTCGCTAATATTTAAGTCCTTAGCGATTCGATTGTAACGCATTAATTCAATTGAATGACAACCTGAACAGTTGTTCATGAATGATGTAGCGCCACGTTGTAAAGATGCTTGATCAGTAATGTCTGTTTTTGCAGCTTCCAAATGAACGCCAGCACCTGATGCGCTTGCATTAAAAGAGATAACCATTGCAGCCATTGCTGACAGTGTTGTATTTAATAATGTTTTCATATTAATGCTCCGTCGTTCTTTCAGGCACTGGCTTAGTTTTCCCTATTGAGGTAAACCAAGGCATTAGAATGAAGAATGCAAAGTAAAGGCCTGTAAATATCTGAGCCATTAGGCTGTACAACGGTGTTACTGCTTGCATGCCTAACCAGCCTAAAATGATAAATGAAACCACAAAGATGCCTAAAGCTACCTTATAAGGCCATGAACGATATCTAATTGATTTAACCTTTGAGCGATCTAACCATGGCAGTGCTATTAAGATTAATAGTGCTGCAAACATCGCTAGCACACCCGGTAATTGTGAACCGAACATTGGTGGTATGGCTCTTAGCACTGAGTAGAATGGTGTTAAGTACCATAATGGTGCAATGTGATCTGGTGTCTTAAGTGGATTTGCTTCAATATAGTTTGGAGCCTCCAGGAAGTATCCGTTCATTGCAGGTGCAAAGAATACAATCGAGCTGAAAATCATCAAGAATACGACAACACCCATGATATCTTTTACACTGTAGTAAGGGTGGAACGGGATACCATCTTTAGGAATGCCATTTTTATCTTTATTTTGCTTAATTTCAACGCCATCAGGGTTATTTGATCCAACCGTATGAAGTGCTACAATATGCATAAATACCAAGATAACCAAGATAAGTGGAATAGCAATAACGTGTAGTGAGAAAAAGCGGTTAAGTACCGGATCGCCTACAGCGTAATCACCAAGAATAAATTCTAAAATTAATTCACCAACAATTGGAAATGAGCCAAATAGATTGATAATTACTTTCGCTCCCCAATATGACATCTGACCCCATGGCAGTACATATCCCATAAAGGCTTCGGCCATTAATGCGATGTATAGAACCATGCCGATAACCCAAATCAGTTCGCGTGGCGCTTTGTATGAGCCGTACAATAGGCCACGATACATATGTAAGTAGATGACTATAAAGAATGCAGAGGCACCCGTTGAGTGGATATAGCGAATGAGCCAGCCCCAGTCAACATCACGCATAATGTATTCTACCGATGCAAATGCAAGTGCCGCATCAGGCTTATAGTGCATCGCTAAAAATATACCAGATACAATTTGAATCACTAGTACTAGCATGGCCAAAGAGCCAAAGAAATACCAGAAGTTAAAGTTTCTAGGGGTGTAGTATTCTGCTAAATGTTCATTCCAAACTTTAGTCAGTGGGAATCTTTGATCGATCCAGTTTTTATTGTTGTCCATATTCTATACTCCTATGATGCTTTTGGATCAATACCAAGTCTAATTAGTGAATCGGTAACGAAATGATATGGCGGAATAACCAAGTTAGTTGGTGCTGGAACGCCTTTGTAAACTCTGCCAGATAGGTCAAATTTAGAGCCATGACATGGGCAGTAGAAGCCACCTTTCCATGCATCACCACCTAGGTCAGCTGCACCAACTTCAGGTCGGTAAGTTGGAGAGCAACCAAGGTGAGTACAAATTCCAATAATGACAGCAATCTCTGGGTTGATTGAGCGGTGTGCATTTTTTGCATAAGCTGGCTGCTGGTCTTCTGTGTTGTCTGGATCAGTTAGCTCGCTATTTAATGTTGGTAAATTGTCTAGTACTGTTTTGTCACGCCTAAAGATCCAAACAGGTTTTTTACGCCATAGTACGCGAACTAGCTGACCATTTTCTAATTTTGTAATATCAACATCAACGGGAGCGCCGGCTGCTTTTGCACGTGCTGATGGCATCCAAGATGATAAGAATGGTACCAATACAAAACCAACACCAACTGCGCCTACAACACTAGTGGCACCCGTTAGGAAACGTCTTTTCTTTAAGTCTATTTCTTGCTCTGACATAAAATTACAGTCCTTTATTTTGAATGTGTATAGATTAAATCTATATTAGAAAGCCCAATAATTATACTTTAATATTATTGATGTATGATGTGCAATTCGACTGTCGTTGCGTTATTTATTTGTATGAACTTTTATTTCAACATGGTTTATTTGTTGACTCGAAGAAACGCCTTGTAGTATTGTAAATATTTCATTTATTTGTTGTTTGGCTCTAAAGGCTACGGCAGAATTGCTGGTCATTAAGGTTGCGACTTTATCTTTGATTAGACAAAGCTCTAAATCTTTAAGCGTGTCAGGAAGTTGTAAGTGTAGCTGTGCATTGATTTGATTGTATACTTTTGCCTGCGCCATCAGCTGACCAAGCGAGCCTTTGGTTGAAAAGTTTGTTAAATTATCTGTTGGTTTATGCTGACACATTTAATGCAAAGGCCGGTTTATCTATGAGAAAATAGGTTTTTTATAAAAAAACAATTCTTTATATTCTAATGAGTATTATAAATAAAGTTCTATCTAAAATTGTCGGCTCTAGAAATGATCGCTTAATTAAAAAATTACGCATAACTGCTGAAAGCATTACTGCGCTTGAAAGTGAAATTCAGTCATTAACTGATGAGCAACTTTGTGCAAAAACTCAGGAATTTAAAGATCGCTACCAGGCGGAGAAGTCTCTCGATTCATTATTGGTTGAAGCGTTTGCAGTAATGCGTGAGGCCAGTGTCAGGGTCTTAGGTTTAAGACATCATGACGTTCAGTTAATTGGTGGCATGGTTTTAAACGATGGCAACATTGCTGAGATGGGCACGGGTGAAGGTAAAACTTTAGTGGCAACACTACCCGCCTATTTAAATGCGCTAAGTGGCAAGAGTGTTCACGTTGTTACGGTTAATGATTATTTAGCTGAGCGTGATGCCCAGTGGATGGGAAAAGTTTTTGAATTTCTTGGCTTGAGCGTTGGTATTGTTGCATCTAATAGACCGCCAGAAGAAAAGCAAGCAGCTTATGCTTGTGATGTAGTGTATGCCACTAATAACGAATTAGGCTTTGATTATTTGCGTGATAATATGGCTTTCACCACAGATCAAAAAGTACAAAAAACTTTGAGTTTTGCTATTGTGGACGAGGTTGATTCAATTCTTATTGATGAGGCTAGAACGCCACTTATTATCTCTGGTCCTGCTGCAGACTATGCTGAGGTTTATAGGGCAATCAACCACATGATTCCAAACTTTACCGAACAAACTGAAAGTGGAGAAGGTAAAGAGGTTGTTGTGGAGGTTGCTGGCGACTACACCATTGATGAAAAGCATAAGCAAGTGTTTTTAACTGATGACGGCCATGCTAAGGCAGAAGGTTTATTAATTGATGCTGGTGCATTGCCAAAAAGCGCAAGCCTTTATGATGCGAGTAACATCCTTTTAATGCAACATATTAACTCCGCACTTAGGGCCCATATGTTGTTTCACAAGGATGATAATTACATTGTAGATGGTGATGAGGTGGTTATTGTCGATGAGTTTACTGGTAGAACTATGCCAGGTCGACGTTGGAGCGAGGGCTTGCATCAAGCCATTGAAGCCAAAGAAGGCGTTAGCATTAAGAAAGAAAATCAAACGCTAGCTTCAATCACTTTCCAGAATTATTTCAGACTATATGAAAAACTATCTGGAATGACAGGTACGGCTGATACTGAGGCAGTTGAGTTTCAGGATATTTATGGCCTGGAAACAGTGGTTGTTCCACCAAACAAATTATCGGAACGCAATGATAAGGCAGATCAAATTTATCTTACGTTAGAAGAGAAGTTAGAGGCAATTTCTAATGATGTGGAAGCGTGCCAGAAGACTGGCCAGCCAGTGTTAGTGGGTACAAGCAGTATCGAAAACTCTGAGGCGATTTCAGACTTACTGAGCAATAAAAATATTACACACGAAGTGTTGAATGCCAAACAACACGAAAGAGAGGCAATTATTATTGCTAATGCAGGTGCAATAGGCGCAGTTACTATTGCTACCAATATGGCTGGCCGAGGTACTGATATTGTACTAGGTGGCAAAAAAGCTGATGATGCTAATGAGCAACAACAACAAGATTGGGTAATTGAGCATGATAAGGTAATTGCAGCAGGTGGATTGCACATTGTTGGTACCGAGCGTAATGAATCTCGCCGTGTTGATAATCAATTACGTGGTCGTTCAGGTCGCCAAGGCGATGTTGGATCAACACGTTTTTATTTGTCTTTAGAAGACAACTTAATGCGTATTTTTGCCAGTGAGAAAATGGCATCCATGATGAAAAAGCTTGGCATGGAAAAAGGTGAAGCTATTGAGCATAAGATGGTTAACCGTGCTATTGAAAATGCACAGCGTAAAGTTGAAGGCATGAACTATGACTCTCGTAAGAACTTACTTGAGTATGATGATGTTGCAAATGATCAGCGTAAAGTAATCTATAGTTTGCGCGATGGATTGATGAGTACAAATGATGTTCAAGAGCGTTTTATTGAAATTAGACAAAGCGTTATTGGCGATCTTTTTGCAGGCTATATTAGTGCCGGTCAAGCTGAAGAAGACTGGGATGTGGAAGGCTTGCATAATGCTTTAAAAGCTGATTATAAAGCCGAATTTCCTTTACAACAGTGGCTTGATGAAGGTGTAGATGTTGATGAGCTTGAAAGTAGAATCGTTGAAGGCTTAAGTGCAATTTGCGATTACAAAGAAGAAATCGTTGGCGTCGAATCAATGCGAGGCTTTGAAAAGGCTGTTATGTTACAAACGCTTGATCATTATTGGAAAGAGCATTTAGCTGCTATGGACTATCTACGTCAGAGTGTAAATTTACGTGGTTATGCACAAAAAAACCCAACTCAAGAATACAAGCGCGAGTCTTTTGCTATGTTTACAGATCTTTTGAGCGTGATTGATATAGAAATTGTCAAATCTCTGTCCAGTGTTACGATTAATGAAGAGACTAACGCAGCAGATGTTGAGCAACAAGATAATGCTGGCGCTATAGCTCAACATGAAGAGCCTGTCGCGGATAGTGAGGCAGCTGAAGAGTCGAACACTGTTGAAAGAGAAGGTGAAAAGGTGGGTCGCAACGATCCATGCCCTTGTGGTTCTGGAAAAAAATACAAAAACTGCCATGGCTAGCACGCCACCAGCTCAATATTATATTGGGCTTATGTCTGGCACCAGTCTTGATGGGGTGGATGGTGTTATTGTTGATCATCAATGTCAGCGAATTATCGCCCAAACCTATCAGCCTTATACTGAACAGCTAAAGCAAGATTTACGCCAGTTAACTCAAAGCGGACAAACCTCGTTATCAAATTTGGCAGAGATAGATATTAAGGTGGCTAATATTTTTTCTGACACCGTGTTGAGCTTGCTAGACAAATCGGGAATATTGGCGACACAAATTAGCGCTATCGGCTCACACGGACAAACGATTTATCATCAAGGTGGTCGTTATTCTATGCAAATCGGTCATGGTGCTTTCATTGCTGAGCAAACAGGTGTTACTACAGTTGCAGATTTTCGCATGCAGGATGTAGCTGCAGGTGGTCAAGGAGCACCACTTACGCCAATGTACCATCGCTTATTGCTGAATGGGAAATCTGGCTTGGTGGTTAATCTAGGCGGCATTGCTAATATTAGTCAGATCTCTAACGATATGGTTTCAGGCTTTGATACTGGCCCGGCCAATACATTATTGGATAATTGGATAAAGCAACACAAGGCTTTAGATTATGATCGCGATGGCTTATGGTCTAGAAGTGGATTAATTGATAAAACCCTATTAGAAAAATTATTATCTGATGAGTATTTTCAATTGTGCACGCCTAAGAGTACCGGGCCAGAGTATTTTAATTTAGAATGGCTTACTGGTTATTTAACGGGCAATGAGGCGCCAGAAGATGTTCAAAGAACATTGGTTGAGCTAACTGCAATGAGTATTTCTCAGTATATTTCAGATAAGTCTGATGTGTATCTATGTGGTGGCGGTGTACACAATGTATTTTTGCTAGAGCGTCTAAGATATTTAAACCCAAATAGTGTTATTATGCTAACTAATGAATTAGGCGTGCATGTTGATTACGTAGAGGCTGCAGCCTTTGCTTATTTTGCTAAGCGAACACTTGCTCAGCAGCCATCGAATATAGTCGAAGTAACTGGCGCAAAACAAACAAGAATATTAGGAGCGATTTATGCAATTTAAACTACTTCAGCCAGATGATTGGCATTTACATGTTCGCTCTGGTGAGGCGTTAAAATCAGTGATTGGCATGAGTGCCAGGCAAATGGGTAGAGCCATCATCATGCCTAATTTAAACCCGCCGGTGACTAGTGCTACGCAAGCACAAGCATATCGAGATGAGATTATTTCAGCTTTGCCAGATGGAGTGGAAATCGATCCTTTAATGGTGTTATATTTAACCGACAATACCAACATTAAGGATATTGAGCAAGCAGCAGCAAGTGGTATTGTTAAGGCTGCGAAACTTTACCCTGCTGGCGCAACAACCAATTCTGATAGTGGCGTCACCAACGTTAAAAATATATACCCCGCTTTAGAAATGATGAGTAAGGTTGGTATGCTGCTGCTTGTGCATGGCGAGGTCACTCACGCTAGTGTTGATATTTTTGATCGTGAAGCGGTTTTTATTGATCAAGTGTTAACCCAAGTGGTTAAAGATTTTCCCGGTTTAAAAATAGTATTTGAGCATATAACCACCAAAGATGCAGTTGATTTTGTTTTAGAATCCAGTGCAAATGTTGCGGCTACAATCACTCCGCACCACTTATTGGCTAATCGCAATGACATGCTTGTAGGCGGTATTCGCCCACATTATTTTTGCCTGCCCATTCTAAAACGAGAAAATCCACATCAATTAGCCTTACTGGATGCAGCAACTAGCGGCAATGCTAAATTTTTCTTAGGTACGGATTCAGCACCGCACGCAAAAGATGCAAAAGAATCAGCTTGTGGTTGTGCAGGAATATTAAGTTCGCATTGTGCAATTGAGCTTTATGCAACCGCATTTGAATCAAAAAATGCCTTGGATAAATTAGAAGGATTTTCCTCAAAATTTGGTCCTGATTTTTATAATTTACCAAGAAATACCAATACAATTACCATAGCCAAGCAAGATTGGACGGTGCCAGATAGTTATGAATATGCAGGATCAACTATCGTGCCGTTTATGGCGGGCCAAGTATTGAATTGGAAGCTTGTTGATTAAAGTATGTTTTAGCGCTTTGAGTGTCTAAAATAATTTGAGCTTTAAGTGCTTCGAACGAATCAAACTTTTTTTCGTCACGAATGCGTTGTTTAAAAGTAACATTAGCTAATTCGCCATAAACAACCTGATCAAAATCAAACAGAAAGACTTCAAGCAAGATGTTTTCACCGTTGACTGTTGGGCGTTTACCAATATTGCAAACACCATTAAATCTTTGGCCGATGATATCTACTTGCACGGCAAAAATCCCCAATACTGGGCTTATGTTGCGCTTGATTGGAATATTAATGGTTGGGAAGTCGATGGTTCGACCTAGCTGCCTTCCATGAATAACTTTTCCAGCAATGCTAAATTCACGTCCTAGCATTTTAGTAGCCGATTCAAGTTTGCCATTTGCTAATAGATCTCGAATGCTCGAGCTACTTGCTCGACAACTATCACATAAAATGCTTTGAGTATTTTCAACTTCAAAATTTGCCTTTAAAGCAGAACTTTGCAGTAATTTAAAATCACCTGTGCGGCCAGATCCAAATCGAAAATCATCACCAATTAGGCAAAATTTCATTTTCAATTTATTGATTAAAATTGTTTGAATAAAGTCATCAGCACTCATGTTGGAAAAAGCTTGGTCAAATTTGATGATCAAATGAAAATCTAGGCCAAGCTGCTCTAAAAGTTGGTGTTTTTGTTTGAAGTTGCTAAGAGTTGCCTGTTCTCGACCGAAAAAACTCTGCGGCGTTGGCGAGAATGAAATTAAGACAGAAGGCAGACCTAATAGTTTTGATTGCTTAACGAGGTGATCAATAATGTGATGATGGCCAATATGCACACCATCAAAATTACCAATAGTTACAACACTACCAGTGTATTTTTTTAAATTATGTAGTCCGCGAATAATTTCCATTAGTCTATTTTAATCTATTTGACTTGTAGAACTCTATTGCGTTTGTTTTGTGTGCTTGTCTAGTTGACTAATAATACTAGAAACAGGTTTTGGAGTGCCAACGCTAAGTAATTTAGGGTTATAAAATTTATGGTGATTGTTCTGCGAACAACTAACGATGATTGTGTGAATATTTAAATGGTAATGGGTAAAGGTGTGTTTAAAAATTGGAAGCTTGGTTATGATGGAACAGGATGGGTCAAATTCTAGCAGCGCTTGATTAATTGTTTCAGGGTTGTCTTCACATTCAATAAAGCTCCACAGCCCTCCCCAAATACCCTTACTTGGTCGCTTGTACAAATGAATATGGCCATTTTTTATAAAAACGAGCATCGCAATTGAACGATTTGGTTTAATTTTTTTTGGCTTGGGTATTGGGTACTCAGATTGGGTTTGATTTTTATTAGAATTGCATAAATTATCAACGGGGCAGTGTGAGCATTTTGGCTGACTGCGTGTACATATTGTGGCACCTAAATCCATAATAGCTTGTGTGTAGTGGTCAGTTCTGGTGTTTGGAGTGTAGTTATCTGCCAATTTCCATAATTGATTAAGCGTTGCACTCTGAGAATAATGCCCTTCTACTTGGTGGACTCTTGCTAGTACACGCTTTACATTACCATCAAGAATGGTGTGCTTTTGCTTAAAGCTTAGTGACAAAATTGCACCTGCAGTTGAGCGACCGATGCCAGGCAGAGCAATTACTTGTTCAAATTCTTGAGGGAATTTGCCATCATATTCACAAACTATAATTTTTGCAGTTTTGTGTAAATTTCTAGCTCTAGCATAATAGCCTAGCCCTGCCCATTGAGCTAAAACAGCATCTTCTGAGGCATGTGCCAAATCATCCAGCGTTGGAAATACTTGTGTAAACCGGTTGAAATAATCAATAACCGTTGCAACCTGAGTTTGTTGAAGCATGATTTCACTGAGCCAAACGTGATAGACGTTAGTACAAGATTCTTCATGCTGGCTTATTTTAAGATTGTTAGTAACCCCTTCTTGATGGTTGCTATGTATCGCTTGCCAAGGGAGATTGGTGCGCCCATGTTGATCGAACCAAGTTAGCAACTGGATTGAGAAATTTGACAATTTGTTAGCCAGTCTCTGTTATCCGAGCATTACCCAGCGATGGGCAAAATATAGAGCAAAGATTAGTATTAAGCCAAAGAAGTAGGTGCTGATACATTGCTTGATAGTGGTAATATTACAGTTTTTTTTGCAATTAGCTTGAATATTAAACAAGATAAATAAAGTCCAGGCTATTGACAGAAATAATAAGCCATAATTGATAATTTCGAGTGTTTCCATGTTTATTAACCTGTTGTATTAGCTACAAACAATGATAAACAAATTTAATCAAACAGGGGTTTTATTTCAATTTCAATGGATCTTCCGGATCAATGCCTTTCATGAAGGGTTTTTTCACATCTTCATGAGTGGTTTGATAAACGCAGCCAATCCAGTTGCTAATAATTTGTCGAGTGGCATCATGCCAAGTGTTGTCTAGCGTCTTACTGATCAAACCTTCTGGAAAATCTGCAATTGTAAAGTCACCTGCTATTAGTTTGGCTTTATATTCATTAAGAATGGCCTTGTTTTGCTCGTTAAGATAATGCTCAGGAAAGATAGGATAATCTTCACGTGATTTTGATAAATAACTAATAATTTCACGTTTATATTCTTTTAGCAGGCTAATAGTGTCATATTCTGGGTGCCCTTGAAAGAAAACAAGACGCAACAAATCTTCACTCACACATAGATGTGCACCAATATCACTATCGACCAGAGTGTGAATGCCGGCTGTTTCAAACTGAGTTTTGGTGATTTCATTAAAACGTGAGTGTGGTACATTGAAGCCTGTATTGACACCACTCATGAGTGGATGACTGCGATCCTTAATTTGATGTTTGAATACTCCCCAACATTTATGCTTCATGGCTTGGCGCTTTTGAGTATATTTGAATTCCATTACAGCGTGAGTCGCCAAACAAGAACACAGAGTGGAAGTTACATGATCATACGACCAGTCAATAACAGACTTTAACTCTTCGTAAAACGGAGCTTTTTGTAGGTTGGCCTGCTCAACATGTGCACCTGTAACAATCAACGCATCAAGCCCCTGTGCTTTAATCTCTTCAAAGCTTAAATAGTGATCTTTAATGTGTTTTGCAGCCTTGTCACCACGCTCAATCGAAGGCAATGTAAAAGGATGTAGATAAAATTGTGCAATTTGATTAGAGTGGCCAATTAAACGGAAAAATTGACGTTCAGTCGCCTCAAGCGCTGCATCGGGCATCATATTGAGCAGGCCGATATGCAGCTCTCGGATGACTTGCTGATTGGCACGATCTTTACTTAAAACAATCTCACCTTCTGATTTAAGTCGCTCAAACGAAGGTAGATTTGAATGGGCAATAAGCGGCATTACGTCATCGCTCCTTCAATTAGCCTAAACACTTCAGCGGCATTTTTACATTGGTACAAGTCTTCACTATCAATGGTGTAGCCATGTTTCTGCGCAATGGCCTCATATTTAGGCTTTCTGTGTTCCAGCAGGCGTGGAAAGATCCAACGTGCAAATTCTTCGGGATCTATTTGCGCTACATAAGTAAACTTATTTTCTTCCAAGTATTGTTCGAGCTGTTTTTGTAGAAATTCTGCTTGATAATAAAGAGGCTTTGGATGTGCTTGAGCGCGCTTAACAAGGGTTTCTTCATTAACTTTACTAGCGCGAATATACAAAATAATAGTGTGTTCGGATAAAAGTTGATAAACTTTATTGTCATCTAGCTCGCATAAGGAGCCACCCGCATCATTGATAAAATTATTAATACCTTGGCTTTTAGCTTTGTCGATAAACTTTGGCACATCAAGCATGGTTTGGAATTCTGCTTGTCTGAATAATGCTTGACGACGAATAAACTCATCAATAGGCAGGCCACCCAGCTCTGGATTGCCCACCTTGCCTAAAAAAGCTGATACCGAAGAGAGGTTGTCAAAGGTGATATTGTTTCGAATGATGATTGATTCGTTGTCTAATAAACTTCTAAGACAGTCATCTTGCCTGGCGTGTGCTTTGATATTTTCTAAAATATCTTGATTGAGGTAGCGTGCACCTATGCGATAGTCACCTGAATAGTGAAAATATTGATCTTCTTTAGATAGGAGCTTTGCTAGGTGGGTTTTGCCCACGCCAGACATACCCAAAAGCGTTAAGCGCTTTTGTTTGGTATTTTTAAATTCGTCAGCAGAGAGTCTCATGTGCTTTGATTTTAACGTCAAATTTTGCGTTATAGTAAGCCATCTGCTTTAAACATGTCGCGAATACCGCGAAGTGCTTGACGCGTACGATGCTCATTTTCAATTAGACCGAAGCGTACATACTGATCGCCATAATCACCAAAGCCAACGCCAGGCGAAACACCGACTTTTGCAACTTTAAGTAATTTTTTGGTAAATTCAAGTGAGCCCATAGATTGATAAAATTCTGGAATTTTAGCCCAAACAAACATAGTGGCTTTTGGTGGTGTCACTGTCCAACCAATACTATTTAAGCCACCACATAAAACATCACGACGATCTTGATACATATCAGATATTTCTTTAACGCAAGTTTGATCACCTTCTAGTGCTTCAATGGCGGCAACTTGAATTGGGGTAAACATGCCATAATCTAGGTAAGATTTTATTTTGGCAAGTGCGCCCACTAGGGTTGGATTGCCAACCATAAAGCCAACACGCCAGCCAGGCATATTGTAACTTTTTGATAATGAGAAAAACTCAACCGCAATATCTTTGGCACCTTTGACTTGCATAATGCTCGGTGCTACGTAGCCATCAAACGCAATATCAGCATAGGCTAAGTCTTGGACTACCCATATTTCGTGCTCTTTAGCAATCTTGATTACTTTTTCAAAAAATTCTAGCTCAACACATTCGGTGGTTGGGTTGGATGGGTAATTAAGTACCAGCATTTTAGGCTTTGGCCAAGTGTTTTTAATTGAGCGCTCTAGCTCAGCTAAAAAATCATCTTCTGGGCCACAAGGTACGTGTTGAATATCTGCACCAGCAATAATAAAGCCATATGGGTGAATTGGGTAGGCCGGGTTGGGTACCAATACAGTATCACCTGCACCAACCACTGCTTGAGCTAGATTGGCCAAGCCTTCTTTAGAGCCAATAGTAACAATCGCTTCTGTTTCAGGGTCTATATCAACATCAAATCGCTTTTTGTACCAATTAGAGATGGCTTTGCGTAAGCGAGGAATGCCTCGAGAAGTGGAATAGCGATGTGTGTCTTTGCGACGAGCTGCCTCTACTAGCTTCTCAACAATGTGATCAGGTGTTGGCTGATCAGGATTGCCCATGCCAAAGTCAATAATATCTTCCCCGCGAGAACGCGCTTTTGATTTTAACTCATTGGTAACGGCAAAAACATAAGCAGGAAGTCGTTTAATTCTAGGGAAGTCGTCGTTCATAATTTGTTTAGTTAATTGCTAAAAGCTCAACATCAAATACCAAAGTTGCATTCGGTGGAATAACATTACCTGCACCCATTTCACCGTAAGCCAATTTTGAAGGTATGGTTAGTTTGCGCTTGCCACCTACTTGCATGCCGTCAACACCTTGATCCCAGCCAGGAATCACTTGTCCAACACCTAACTTAAAATCAAACGGTTGATTTCTGTCCACGCTAGAGTCAAATTTTTTGCCATTAGTAAGCCAGCCTGTATAGTGCATGGAAACTCTATCGCCAGCTTTACAAGCCTCGCCTTCGCCCAATGCTAATTCCTCAATAATTAAGTCCGCCATAATGTTCTCCTAATAGGTTAATGTAATATTGTAAGCGCTAAATTTTCTAATATTAAGCACGCCACAGTCAAGTATTAAATACTGAGCCTTAATGCCTTTTAATACGCCAGAAATAACCGGCGTTTTATCAAAATTTAGCGAGTTAATTTTGCTAGGATATTCTACCACAGGGTAGTTTATTTCCAAAGCTTGATTGTCTAGTATTTGAGCGTTTGTAGCGCTGATAGTATCTTGTATACGCTCAAGAAGATCTTCTTTAATTGGCAATAGATCAATCGAATCCACCTCATTTTTCAGCATCTTTCGCCAATTGGTCTTATCATTAACATATTGCTTAAGTGCCATCTCGACTTCACCAGACTTTAGTCGTGAATCCACTTCAAGAATGGGTACGGCACTAACGGCACCTTGGTCGATCCATCTATGAGGCATATTCTTCTTATGTGTAATACCAACCTTTACACCCGATGAATTAGCTAGGTAAATTACATGCGGTGTAAAACAATTATCTAACCCCCATTGTGGCTCACGACAAGTGCCCAAATGATGGTGGCAGGTTTCTGGTTTCATGATACATAAATCACAGCTTGCTAACTTTTGTGAGCATGGGTAGCAGTGACCCTGAGAATAGCTCTTGTTGGTTTTTTTGCCACAATTTTGGCAATGAATAGCTTGGTTGAAGCTTAGGCTAATCGACTCACCTATTAGGTCATTCATATTGAGTAGCTTGTCACCAATTGGCAGTTGGTATTGTGCAACCCCTCTATTAATATGGGTGTGCATTTTGCTAATTGGGCCGCTGAGCTGCATCGAAATATTAGTTGGTAAGTAGCTGCTGAACTTGCTGATATTTTTCAGCTGTTTTGTCAACAATGTGTTTGGGCAATGTTGGCGCAGGTGGAGTTTTGTTCCAGTCCAAAGTTTCTAGGTAATCGCGCACAATTTGCTTATCAAAACTTTGTGGGCTGGTGCCAATTTGATAATCTTTGGCCGACCAAAAACGCGAAGAATCTGGCGTTAATACTTCATCCATTAATGTGAGCGTGTTGTTTTCGTCTAGGCCAAATTCAAATTTAGTATCAGCAATAATGATGCCACGCTCTAGTGCAAATTCAGCGGCAAATTGGTATAGTGCCAAACTTGCATTTTTAACTTGATGAGCCAAGTCTTCGCCTAGAATTTCTACCGTAGTGGAGAAATTAATGTTTTCATCGTGCTCACCAACAGCTGCCTTGCTAGAAGGAGTGTAAAGCACTTCAGGAAGTTTTTCTGCTAATTGTAAATTGTCAGGAAGTTTGGTGCCACAAATACTGCCAGTTTTTTGATAATCCTTCCAGCCCGAACCAATAATATAGCCACGTACAATTGCTTCTACCGCCAAAGGCTTGAGCTTTTTAACAATAATCGCTCGACCTTCAACCTGTTGAACATCAGCCGTAGATAGTACGGTGTTTAGTGGCTCATGAGTCAGGTGGTTAGGAATAATATCTTGTGTTTTATCAAACCAAAAGTTAGCTACCTCGGTTAGAACTGCGCCTTTTTTGGCAATACCATCATCAAATACAACATCAAAAGCGCTAAGTCGATCTGTGGTGACAATTAGCATACGCTTTTCATCAATATCGTAGATGTCCCTAACCTTGCCTTTTTGAATAAGAGGTAAATTTAGGTCTGTTTCAAATAGTGTGTCCACGGGCTGTCCTTGTTAATAATGGTGGTAAGTGTAAAGATCTCTTATGGCGTATTTTAATCGATTATCAGAAATTATCAGCCTTTTTAAAACTGTGCTTTAATTTATACCAATCTCGCTCATGGTAAAATAGACGTAAAACCGCCATGCTAAAAAAACTACTGATTCTCGCCACTTTTCTAAGCCCTGCTGTTAAGGCGTCGCCACTCTCTGATGGCGCCATGCGGCTAATTAAAATTGGCAATGAAATTGGCTCTCGAGATGTTGTATTAAGAGGTCAGTCTTTATTGTTAAAAGGTGCGTTTGACCTCAATGACTTTGATGCCATGTATGAAGCCTCAAAACAAGTTAGACAGGGTAGTGAGCTAATGGGCTATCAGCCACAAAAGCGAGAAGCCAACGAAATTTTAATCAAATTAGTGCGTAGAAGCTACGATCCAGCGCTGTATGAATACGCACTGTATTTACTAGATGGTAGTCATGGTTTTGTCAAAAATGAGTTTTTAGCGCTAAATTTATTTGAAGAATCTTTTACCACTCATGGTAATGCTAAGTCTGCCATGATGGCGGCTATCATTCGCAACGAATCGTTAGTTTTGGGCACAAAAAACCCCTATCGAATTGATGAACTGATTACATTTTCGATTTTAAACAAAGTGCCTGGCGCTCAAGCTTATCAAGCTCAATATATTAATAAAGATTATTTACACGATTTGAGGCCAGCGAATTGGAGTCAGTGGATTAGCGAGCAATTGCTATAAACTGGCTAAAACTTTATTCACTTGCGAGCGAAATTTCCATAATTCAGCGCGACTAATTTTTTTCTGTATAGGTAGCTTGTGGCTAAGTGGATTTTTACGTGTACCCTTGTAGCGTAATTCATAATGTAAATGAGCGCCTGTAGATCGACCTGTTGACCCAACATAACCAATCACTTGGCCTTTTTTAACTTCCTTTCCTTTGCGAAGGCTAGGTGAATATTTAGATAAATGAGCATAAACAGTGGTGTAATGAGCACCATGCTTAATAATAATAGCCTTTCCAAGTGCACCTTTCCAGTCTTTAAGCGTAACCACGCCATCAGCAGTTGAGTGCACTGGTGTGCCATGAGTGGCAGCATAATCCACCGCTCTGTGTGGGCGGTATGTTTTTAAAATAGGATGGTAGCGCTTGAGCTGAAATTTAGAGCTAATGCGTTTATATTTAAGTGGCGCCCTTAAGAATGAAGAGTTGAGTGTGTAGCCGTAGCGATCATAATATAAAGACTGATTATGGCTGCCTGCATAGGAGAAAGCTTCAATGCGCTTGTTGCCACCCTTGTAGACAATGCCGACAGGCTGTTTAGAGCCATCACTAATGATAAAAAATCGATCACCCTTATGCAAATCTGAATTGAAGTCTAAGCGCCATGACAAGGCTTCAACCACTGTATTGATCGTGTTTAAGCTCAGTCCAGCTCTTTGGGCGTCATATCCAAAAGAATTGTCAATGACAACAGTAGTGGTTGAGAGTGGCCTGGACTCGGTTTGATTTATATTGGATTTATTGGTAAATCGAGTGCCTAATAAAACAACCTCAAGGCTCTTCTTATTGTGAGGTTTGTGGCTAAGTGATTTAAAGTGGCGATTCGTATGTAAACGAATGGTAATTTTTTCACCAATATTGAGCTGGTTAAGCTGCTGGTTTTGTTTGCTAGCAGACAGCAGGTTGGCTAAAAGTCGATTGGATAGTCCTAACTTAGAAAAATATTTGCTAAGTGAATCGCCAGACTTAACAGTAAAGTGATATTCGTTATCTTTGCTATGTGAAAAAGCCGTGCCAATACTAGTATTCAGTAATATCAGTAGTAAGACAAAAGAAGAGAATTTAGACATAAGATTGAATGATCTCGTTGGCAGTTAGTCGTGCAATTTTGTCATTATCAATAACTTCAGCAAGAGAAGATGGATAAAAATGACTAGACATATCTAATGTTTTTTCGATAATTTTGGCAATATCCAAAAATTTAATTTTATTATCAAGGAAACTTGCAACAGCAATTTCATTAGCAGCATTAATAGTACCCATGGCGCTGCCACCCTGCTTAAGACCTTCAAACGCTAGACGCAAACAAGAAAATTTATCAAAATCTGGTGGGTAAAATTCTAACGGTGAGTTTTGAGTTAGGTCTAACGCAGGTACGCCTGAGCTAATACGATCAGGATAGCTCATAGCATAAGAAATAACCGTACGCATGTCTGGATTTCCTAGCTGAGAAAGTGTTGACCCATCATTAAAATAGACCGAAGAGTGCACAATACTTTGAGGATGCATGACTACATCAATGCGATCAGCTGGCAAATTAAATAAATAGTGCGCCTCTATCACTTCTAAGCCCTTGTTCATCATTGTAGCTGAATCTACTGATATCTTACGCCCCATTGACCAATTTGGATGAGCGCAGGCTTGATCTGGCGTGATATTGGTTAGCTCGCTAAGCGGCGTATGTAAAAACGGCCCGCCACTGGCGGTAAGCTGTATTTTGCTTAAGCCTGATAATCCGCCTTGTAAGCATTGAAAAATAGCACTATGCTCAGAATCAACAGGAATAAGCTCAGCGTCGTTATCCTTTACTGCCTGCATAAAAAGATCACCAGCTAATACCAGCGATTCTTTATTGGCAAGCATAATGCGTTTACCTGCTTTTGCAGCAGCAAGGCTAGATGCCATGCCGGCAGCACCAACAATAGCAGCCATAACTTGATCAGTATCAGTATGTGAGGCGATTGTCTCAAGCGCTTCGGCACCAGATAATACCGTTGTATCACTTTGAATTTCACGTGAAAGCTGCTCTGCTGCAGTTTCATCAGTCATGACTGCAAAGTCTGGTTGATATTTTTCACAAATAACCAGCATCTGCTGCCAGTTGGTATGTGCGCTTATTGCAAATACATTGAACTTTTCAGGGTGTAGATCAACCACAGACAAAGTGCTTTGCCCGATAGATCCGGTCGCCCCTAATAAAGTTAAATTGATCATAGTAGGCTAAGACCCAGTAAGAAAAATGGCGCTGCAGCGGTCAATGAGTCGATACGATCAAGAATTCCACCATGGCCTGGTAAAATATTACCGCTATCTTTGATGCCAGAGGTGCGCTTAAATAAGCTTTCGTATAGATCGCCAAGAACAGAAACACTGGAAATGACAACGGCAAGCATTAAATATCCAGCGTAATCACTGGCGGCAATTTCTTGTATTTGTAAAAATATAACCATAATAACAATGGCGAATAAAATACCACCAATAGCGCCTTCAATAGATTTTCCAGGGCTTACTTTTGGTGCAAGTTTATGCTTACCAATCGCTCTACCAACAAAATATGCGCCAGTATCAGCACCCCAAATTAACAACATTAATAATAGAAAATAAACAGAGCCATAATTTGCATGCAAACTAGTTAACGCTACCCACATTGGTACTAGTAGCATAACGCCACCCATTACTCTAATTATGCCAGAGCCATACCAAGAGGCCACATTTTTAGGATAGCTAACAACCCAAAATAAATTTAACCCCCACCAGGCTGCAGACACAATCAAAACGGTTTGTAAGTTTTCCGAATGAGCTGAAGCAACAAAGGCACAGCCAACAATGCCCAGTACCACAAGTGCCCGATAAAGTGGTTGATCAATCTTAATCAGGCGTGTAAATTCCCAAGCACCTAGTGCAACGAATGACAACAATAAATAAGCAAAATAATCAGTTGGCATGGTGAAAATTGCCCAAATAAACAATGGGGCCAAAATTAGAGCGGTTAAGATTCTTGCTAATAACATTAAGTTTCCTTGCGTGCGCCAAAGCGTCGGTCGCGATGATTAAAGCTTTCAATAGCTATGTTTAGTTCGGCTTCATCAAAATCCGGCCAAAGGGTATCGGTAAAGTAAAATTCACTATAAGCAACATCCCAAAGCAAAAAATTACTAATTCGAAGCTCGCCACTACTGCGAATAAGTAAATCTACTGCAGGCTCATTAGCCAATGATAAATATTTTGAAAACCCTTCAATGGTTAGATCTTCTGGGCTGATGTCACCTTTAATAGCAGCTTGTGCAGCTTGTTTTGCAGCTTGTGCAATATCCCATTGGCCACCATAATTAGCCGCAATAACCAAGGTTAACCCGGTGTTATCAGCCAATTGAGCCTGAGCTTCACGAGCGATTGTTTGCACATCATCTGGAAATAGTGATAAATCTCCAATAATCTTTAAGCGCACATTGTGTTTGTTAAGTTTTTTAACTTCTAGCTTAAGTACCGTTAAAAAAAGTTTAAACAATAAAGACACTTCTTCACTAGAGCGATTTTTGTTTTCACTGCTAAAGGCAAACAACGTTAGAGTATTGACACCCATTGCACCACAAGCTTTAACCACAGTGCGTACTGCCTTAACACCTTGTTGATGGCCAACAATGCGCGGTAAGTTGCGCTTAGAGGCCCAGCGGCCATTGCCATCCATGATGATTGCAATGTGTTTTGGAATGTTTGTCATAGGCCAAGATTATACCCAACCAGTTATAATTGACCACATAACAAACGTTGAGAGGTAAAATTCAACCTATGAGTTTAGCAAAAAGAATTATTCCTTGTTTAGATGTGCGCGATGGCCGAGTGGTTAAGGGTGTGCAATTTGTCGATATTAAAGATGCGGGTGACCCAGTCGAAGTAGCCAAAGGCTATGACGAGCAAGGCGCCGATGAAATCACTTTTTTAGATATTACCGCATCACATGAGGGTCGTGACACAACTGTGCATATGGTGGAAAAAATCGCAGAACAGGTATTTATTCCGTTAACCGTTGGTGGTGGCATTCGTAAAGCTGAAGATGTTCGTATTATGTTGAATGCGGGTGCTGATAAGGTGGCAGTTAATTCTGCCGCTATTTTTAATCCAGATTTGATTAATGAGCTGAGTGAAAAATTTGGCTCACAGTGTATTGTGATTGCTATTGATGCTAAAAAAGTATCAAGCACTCCTAATAAATGGGAGATATTTACCCATGGTGGGCGAAAGCCAACAGGAATTGACGCGATTGAGTGGGCCGTTAAAATGACCGAAGGCAGTCATGGTGCAGGTGAAGTATTATTAACGTCGATGGACTGTGATGGTGTTAAAACAGGGTTTGATCTTGAATTAACTCGAGCAGTTTCTGATGCAGTCAAAGTGCCAGTTATTGCCTCGGGTGGTGTTGGAAATTTAGAGCATTTATCTGAAGGCGTGCTAGAAGGTGGAGCGGATGCAGTATTAGCAGCCAGTATTTTCCACTTTGGTGAATATACAATTGAACAGGCCAAGCGCTCTATGCGTGAAAGAGGTATTGAAGTTAGACTTTAAACAAGTCAAATCCATTTTTTCTTGGCAATCTAAGTGTATGATAAGTTAATTTTTTACATCAAAGGCTGTCATGAACTCAAGAAAAGAGCTGTGGATTTTATTAGCTTCTTTTGTACTGCCAATTGCTTTTGGTAGTGCTTTTTTTTACCTAAGCCCCGGCTCATTTACCAAGAGTACGGTTAATTATGGTGAATTTGTTAATCCGATTATTAGTACAGCCGATCGCGATGTTATTTTTAGACAGCCAAGCAATGGAACGCTCCAAGGTGTTTGGACCCTGACTTATGTAACCGGTAGTTGTCAGCAGTCCTGTCGAGAAACCCTTGAAGATATGAATAAAATACGTATTTTAACTAATGAAAATATGCGTCGTATTCAAAGTTTACTGTTAATCAACGGCCCAGTTAAGGATTTAAATGCTAACGTATTGCTTGCGCAAGGTAGCCAGAAGCTCACTGCCCAGCTAAAAGCATTTCCAGACAATCATTTGTTTTTAATTGACCCTCTAGGAAATGTAATGTTGCATTACAATCCTGAGGGGTTATCAATTAAGCGGGTCCTTAAGGATCTAAAGCGCTTATTTAAATATTCTCGAATCGGTTAACCGACATAATGCCCATGACTACTATATCCAACTTATTAGGCCTTTGTAAATTAAAGGTTGTTTCTTTAATACTGTTAACCGCAGTGGTTGGTATGTTTTTAGCTGTCCCTGCGCCCTACTTGCCAAACTGGTTGTTGGTTATTTATGCTTCATTGGGGATTGGTATGGCTGCCGCATCGGCGGCTGTATTTAATCATGTAGTTGATGAAAAAATAGACACCCAAATGTCACGCACTGACCAGCGCCCGCTACCTCAAGGAAAGGTCAAGCGCCACCAGGCGCTTATTTGGGGGGTTGCATTGGGCATTACCGGGCTTGGTATACTAGAGTTATTTGTTAATACACTAACTATGGTTTTGACCTTTGTGTCTTTAATTGGCTATGCAGTAGTCTACACAATGTACTTGAAGCGTGCCACGCCACAAAATATTGTTATTGGCGGTGCTGCTGGTGCAGCGCCACCGGTGCTAGGCTGGACAGCTATTACCGGTGGTCAAAATATTGAATTTGCTTTATTATTATTTTTAATTGTGTTTATCTGGACGCCACCACATTTTTGGGCGTTAGCAATTCACAGGGTTAAGGAATATAAAAAGGTAAACATACCAATGCTACCTGTTACCCATGGTCTTGACTATACAAAAAAACAAATACTACTTTATACCATTTTATTGATTGTAGTCAGTATCTTGCCTTATTTGGTTGGCATGTCTGGGTTAATTTACTTGGTTTCAGCCTTGATTTTGGGCGGTATTTTTTTAGGCTATGCGATTAATATAAACAATCGACCTAAGGACGTTAAGATTGCCTGGAATACGTTTACTTATTCAATCAATTACCTGATGTTAATTTTTCTGGCCTTGTTGGTTGATCACTATTGGCTAATCACACTATAGGTGTCAAACATGAAAGACATTGGCCAGGTGGTTAAGGCGGTTATATCCGCCATGATTGGCATAGGAAAGAAAGAAAACCTCTCTAAAGACTTTGGCAGAGCAGAAAAGCATGGGCCACTAGCTTATATTATTGTTGGACTAATCATGACAGGTATTTTTATTGGTGCAATTGTTCTGGCCGTTGGCTTGGTACTGTCTTAAAGACTCATTAATCTAGCGTACTGATTGTTAAGTCGAGCGCGCTTGCAATTTGTTTCGAATAATGAGGGTTGGTCAACAACCCGGTTAGCTTTAAATCGGGATTTAGTAAGATATAGCTTGCTGTATGGTTGATAAGGTAGCTGTCATGCTGATCCATGTGATTATTAGTTGTGCCATGCACTTTTTCCATCTTTTGTTGCGCCTTACTTTTCTCATGATAAACGCCTAGTTGCTTGGTTAGCGAAACTAGATTTTTATGGGTTGCGCTTAATCCTATAAAATCTTGATTAAAACGTGCCACAAAAGCATCCAGCTTTCCAAGATCTCGTTTTGGATCTACTGAAATAAAGATAATTTGAAGTCTATTTGCAAGCTTCATATTGCTAACAGCTTGGTTTAATATGGCCAAATCTGTTGGACAAACATCTGGGCAAGAGGTGTAGCCAAAATACAATAAAGACCACTTCTTGTTAGCTATCTCAGAAAGTTGCACAGTTTTGTTTTGATCATTTAGTAAGTTCAGTTCGCCAGTTAAAGGCTTAGCCTGAGGATACAGTGACAAAGTTGGTGCAACTTGATTTTTAAGTTGTTGAATTGAAAGCTTGCTAGTGGCAAAGTAAGTAAGCACAAGTAAAGCCATAACAATTAGCAGCGAAGTAATTTGTAAGAGTGAGTATTTTCTTTCTGATTTCATATATTTATTGGCATTTAAAAGTTTTGTGTATTAGACTGACTACACTTAATAGTAACAGCAAGCCAACCACATTGTGTAAAACTGCAATAGTCATAGGTAGAGACTGCAGTACGTTAGTGATTCCTAGCGCTATTTGCATCATTAATAATACCGCAATAATTTTTAAATGATTGCGCAGCTCTCGGTATTGATAGAAACGCAGAATTGTAAAAACAATTGCCACTGTGGTGGTTAACGCTCCAATTCGATGTACCATTTGGATGCCTGCTCTAGTGGCGTTGTCCAAAACTCCATATTCATAATTGATACCAATTGGCCCCCAGTAGAAGATCTGACTAAGTGTTGTTTGTGGCCACCAAGTATCTAAACAAGTCGGAAATTGATTGCCACAGGATAATGCCGCATAGTTGGTACTAGTCCAGCCACCAAGCGCTATCTGTATAAATAACACAATCAGAGTTGTTAGCAGTAATAGCTTATTGGTTTTGGAAATATTACTTAAAACAAAACTAACCCTATTTTGATTAAGTAGTAGCCAAAAAAGTACTGAAGTGGTTATAAATCCACCCAGCAGGTGAATGGTTACAATACCAGGATGAACCAATAAGGTCACAGTCCACATGCCAAATGCACCTTGGAGCATAACAAAAAAAGCAGCAAAAGTTGGTAGTGGCATCGACTGGCGATACAAAGGTCTTTTTTTGAGTGCTTGCCACCAAAGTAACAAGATAACCAAGCCAAGAGATGAAGCGGCATATCGATGAATCATTTCTTTCCAGCCTTTGGCTGATTCCAGTGGCCGATCATAGCCCTCAAGCTGCGTTCCGTCTACTGCATCTGGGACAGTCAGCTGTCCGTAACATCCTGGCCAGTCAGGACAGCCCAGGCCAGCATCAGCAAGGCGCGTATAAGCACCAAGTATGACCACTATCAAAGCTAAGATAATCGATAATTTCAACAACTTTTTGTACATGAGTTTTTTTAGTTATGTGCCAAAAAAAACCACCACTTAGTATTGATACTAAGTGGTGGTCTATATAGATTAATCTTCTTTAATCTATATAGTTAATCATTTCCTTGTAAGCGTGCCATGTGGCATGAGCCAGCACAGGGATAATAATAACTAAGCCAAAGAAATAGGGTGTTAACAATCCTAGTGTTACCACAGAGCCAACTAGCAGTATCCAGAAAAACATCACTAGTGCATTTTTAGATGCCGCTCTAAGGCTGGTAGTAATTGCAGTTAGTGGGTCAACATCTTGATCGTGGATCATTGGGAATGAGAACCAACTGATCATAAATGCGATTAGCGCCAGAACTGCTGTAAAAATTGAATAGACAATTAAAAATGCTGTGTTTTCACCGTTAGTCAAACTACTCAAAACACCTTGAATGATCGTTTGATCTGCGCCAATGGTATTCAAAGATCCGGCGGTAAATACTGCATAGATCAAAGGTGTTAACACCATCCAAGTTACCGCTATTAGCATCAATAAAATAGATAAAAATATTGAAGGACATGAGCCATTTGATTTAATAGAGGCTTTTAAAACGCTACCAATAGTAGGCTTTTCACCGTTTGAAATTTTTCTAGAAACATCGTAAAGACTGATGGCAGAAATAGGACCAAGAATCAAGATGGTCATAACCACCAACGGAGCTGCGACATCATGCAATGAGGCTGATTGTGATAAAAATGTCCATAGATTGTATACCACGATAGTAAATAATCCGCCATAAAAAACAGCCAGTTTAGGACAAATCATAATATCCTTAAAGGCTTTGATAATCCACGTTGCCGGAGATCCAAGACCAATACTATTTACGGTTGCTTTTTTTCCTGCATTCTTTTGCATTCTAACTGTTTGCATTGATGCCATTCACTCTCCTCATTAAAGTTAATTGTTTTGTATTAAATCATTCATTCTTTAACTTGTCAAGAATATTATTTAACCTTGATTTAAATTAATTTTATTCTTAAAAAATAGTGCAACAAGCTAAAAATCTATAGTAAGATAGCTCTAAATTTTTTGATCAGTCTGGTATTTCACACAGGCGACTGCTTTTATCTGGGGGGGTATATGGGCAAATTATCAAAGGTTATAGCATCGTCTATAGCGTTATTATCTACAGCAGTATTTTCAGAATACGGCTTAAACATGACTGAAGGCGTTACTTCAATCAGCCATGATATCTACGATCTACATATGATGGTTTTCTGGGTATGTGTGGTGATTGCTGCGATCGTATTCGGCGCAATGTTCTATTCTGTTTTTGCTCATAGAAAATCCAAAGGCGCTGTCGCAGCCCAATTCCATGAAAGCACTAAAGCAGAAATTCTATGGACACTGGTTCCAGTTGTTATCTTAGTGGGAATGGCTATTCCCGCCTCTAAAACATTAATTGATTTAGAGGATACGTCCAAGGCTGAAATGACCGTTAAGGTCACAGGACACCAATGGAAGTGGCAATATGACTATCCTAAAGAAGGTATAAGCTTTATTTCTAATTTGGCAAAAACTTCTAAGGATTCAGTCGCTTCAGATATAGATAATCTAAACAATGAGAACTACAAAACAGGTGCGACAAGTGTTGATAACTACCTATTGGAAGTAGATAAGCGTCTTGTTTTGCCAGTCGATACTTCAATTCGTTTCTTGATTACTTCGAACGACGTAATTCATAACTGGTGGGTTTTAGATTTCGGCGTGAAGCAAGATGCTAATCCGGGCTTTATTAATGATGCATGGGCTAAGGTCGATAAAATCGGTACCTATCGTGGCCAATGTGCTGAGCTATGTGGCAAAGACCATGGCTTTATGCCAATTGTTGTTGATGTAGTCTCTAAGGCAGATTATGCTAAATGGGTTGAAAAAGAGCAGGCAAGTGCTGCTGCTGCTATTGCAAGTGCTACCCAGGTTTGGTCAAAAGCCGACCTAATGTCTAAGGGTAAGAAAGTGTATGAATCAAATTGCGCAGGCTGTCATAAGATGGATGGCTCTGGTATGCCGCCAATTTTTCCAGCCATAAAAGACTCTGCTATTGCAAACGGTATAGCTTCGGAGCATATGACAATCGTACTACACGGCAAAGCTGGAATGCCAACATTTAAAATGCTGGGTGATGCAGATCTTGCCTCTGTTATTACTTATGAGCGTAACGCATTTGGAAATACTGGTAGCGTGGTTCAACCTTCAGATGTTAAATCTGCTCGTTAATTAAAGGAGAAATACAATGACAACAGCAACAGCTTCTCACGACACTCATCATGGTCCAGAAAAAGGTCTGATGAGATGGGTTAAAACTACTAACCACAAGGATATTGGTACGCTTTACTTATGGTTTGCATTTTCAATGTTATTAATTGGTGGTGCGCTAGCAATGGGCATTCGTATGGAGCTTTTACAGCCAGGTTTGCAATTAATGGAGCCACAATTTTTTAACCAGCTAACCACTATGCACGGGCTTATTATGGTGTTTGGTGCCATTATGCCTGCTTTTGTTGGGTTGGGAAATTGGTTAATTCCGATGATGGTAGGTGCTCCAGATATGGCATTGCCTCGTATGAATAATTGGTCATTTTGGATTCTTCCATTTGCTGGCGGACTGTTATTAAGCACGTTCTTTATGGAAGGTGGTGCACCGGCATTTGGCTGGACGTTTTACGCACCTTTGTCAACTACCTTTGCCCCAGACAGTACTGATTTCTTTATTTTTGCAGTTCATTTATTAGGATTTTCATCCATCATGGGTGCGATTAATATTATTGCAACTGTACTTAATATGCGTGCCCCAGCAATGAAATTAATGGATATGCCTTTGTTTGTATGGACATGGTTAATTACTTCATTCTTACTGATTGGTGCAATGCCAGTTTTAGCAGGTGCTGTAACTATGATGCTAACTGATCGAAATTTCGGCACTGCGTTTTTCGATGCAACAGGTGGTGGTGATCCAGTTATGTTCCAGCATATCTTCTGGTTTTTTGGTCATCCAGAAGTATATATTATGATTCTGCCAGCGTTTGGTGTGGTGTCACA
Organism: Candidatus Thioglobus sp.; assembly: GCA_012964205.1. Lineage (GTDB taxonomy): Bacteria > Pseudomonadota > Gammaproteobacteria > PS1 > Pseudothioglobaceae > Thioglobus_A. The sequence continues at coordinate 7,135 of DTUI01000072.1, read as the reverse complement.
TATTATCCCAACGTTCTCTCGTAAGCCTCTGTTTGGGTATTCATCCATGGTATATGCAACTGCATCCATTGCATTCTTGTCTTATATTGTGTGGGCGCACCATATGTTCTTAACCGGCATGCCGGTTGCCGGGGAGCTATATTTCATGTACGCAACCATGCTCATTGCTGTACCTACAGGTGTGAAAGTATTTAATTGGATTTCAACTATGTGGCGCGGTTCAATGACATTTGAAACACCAATGTTGTGGGCAATTTCATTTGTATTCTTATTTACGATTGGCGGATTTTCCGGATTAATGCTAGGTATTGCGCCTGCAGATATTCAATATCATGATACTTATTTTGTGGTCGCACACTTTCATTATGTATTGGTGACTGGCGCCCTGTGGTCAATTATTGCAGCAACTTTTTATTGGTTGCCGAAGTGGACTGGAAAAATGTACAACGAAAGCTTAGCAAAGATTCATTTTTGGTGGGCAGTTATCTCAGTGAACGTCTTATTTTTCCCTCAGCACTTTTTAGGTCTTGCTGGCATGCCAAGAAGAATTCCAGACTATTCATTGCAGTTTGCTGATTTTAATTTTATTTCATCAATTGGTGGTTTTGCATTCGGTGCTTCGTTTATTTTATTTACTTATATTGTATTTGACTGTATTCGAAACGGCAAACCTGCAACTGCAAGACCTTGGGAAGGTGCCAAAGGACTAGAATGGACACTAGCGCCAAAAGCACAATACCACAGCTTTAATACACCACCATCTAGAGAGTTAATTGAATCGGAGTCTCAGCATTCATGAGTGAGGATAGAAATAAAGGGGTTGTAGTTACAACGATTATTACTGGCAGTATTGCATTTGCAGTATTTGTGGCAACGATTGTTTTTTATGGCTAATGAGTTGAGGCCACAACGTAAGATTAAGACATCATTTTGGGTTAAGTTAATATCTGCACCCATTTTTATGTTTGTTTTTGCTGTGTTTATCATGCCGCCAATTTATGATGTATTTTGTGAAATAACAGGATTTAATGGAACAACTGGGCGGGTTAATGCTGAACAACAATATGTTGTTAATGAAAATAGAAAGGTTGAGGTGAGTTTTTTTGCAATGACGATGGGAGGGTTTCCTTTGCAATTTAAGCCTAAGGTTAATTCAATGGAAGTCATTCCTGGAAAATTCTACACAACCAGTTACATTGCTAAAAACAATACAGATCAAATTATTATTGGTCAAGCGGTACCAAGTGTTGCGCCAACTGATGCGGCACTACACTTTAAGAAATTGGAATGTTTTTGTTTCAATAGGCAAGTGTTCAAGCCACATGAGGAGCTTGAAATGACATTAAGGTTCGTGGTAGAGCCAGAGTTAGATATGCGAATTCAAGACATTAGCTTATCATACAATTTTTTTAAACTTGAAAATTAAACAATAAGGAAGGGGAAATGAGCGAAAAACAATACTATATTCCAGAGGGAACTTATTGGCCAATTATTGGCTCTATTGGTATTACAACATTGCTAGTCGGCTTTGCTAATCAAATGCATGGTGTTAGCTGGGGGTCATCGGTTATGGTATTGGGTTTTGCTATTACGGTATTTATGTTGTTTGGTTGGCTTGGTCAAGTTGTTAATGAAAGTGTGAACGGTAAATACAATGCGCAAGTTGATCGCTCTTTCCGTTGGGGAATGAGTTGGTTTATCTTTTCAGAAGTTATGTTTTTTGCCGCCTTTTTTGGCGCGCTTTTTTACGCCAGAACCTTAAGTGTGCCATGGCTTGGTGGTGCCGACAATAACGTATTCACTCCCGAGTTATGGAATGGGTTTAGCGCAAGCTGGCAGCAAATCGCCTTTTCAACACCGGGCACTGTATTGCAATCTGGAACAGCAATTTCAATTCCAACAGAATTGGTTGCTGCCACAGGATTGCCAGCCTTAAATACAATACTATTATTGCTTTCTGGCGTTACCTTGACATTTGCACACCATGCATTAAGAACTGATAACCGCAATCATGTTGTTGGTTGGTTAATTGCAACCATTGCACTGGGAGTGGCTTTTTTAGGATTTCAGGTGGTCGAATATGGGCATGCATATGCAACTGGATTAAAGCTTACTTCGGGTATTTACGGCTCTACATTCTATATGTTGACAGGATTCCATGGTTTTCATGTTTCACTAGGTGTGATAATGTTAACGGTGATTCTGTTTAGAGTGCAAAAAGGTCATTTTAGTTCGGATAACCACTTTGCTTTTGAAGGGGTGGCATGGTACTGGCATTTCGTTGACGTAGTTTGGTTGGGATTGTTTGTATTCGTTTACTGGGTCTAAATTTTATATAAGGAGATAATATGTCAAGCTTAATTATTATAGTTATTATTGTTGCCATCTTATTGGCGCTAGGATCGGGGCTGATTGGTCTAACGCGTGGTGGCTCAGCTGGATCAGATAAAATGTTCCGCTCATTGGTGGTGCGAGTTGCGCTATCTTTATTCTTATTTGGCTTGTTAATGCTATCAGGCTACATGGGGTGGATTGAGCCTAATGTTGTAATTATGGACGGTACCATCGACAAGTGATTAGAAAAATCGTCTCTATTCCTGGGGCGTTAATAGTTGTTGTTATTTACTTCCTGGTGTCGCTAGGCTTTTGGCAGCTTGATCGTGCTGACGAAAAGCGTGATATTGAGCGGCAAATTTTTGAAGCTCAAAGTTCAAAGCCTAAGTTGATTTCCAACCCGTTAGAGTTAATCAAAAAAGAGCATTACAATGTGCTTGTAAGTGGCCATTATGCAGCTGATCTTCAGTTTATTTATGACAATCAAATTGTTAATTCGAATGCTGGATATTATGTCATGACACCGTTTATTATGAACGATCGTCAATCGATTCTTATTAATCGTGGCTTTATTCCATGGAATGGCAGGCGCGATAGGATTGCTGATATTACTATTGATGATCAGCAAAGAACCATCGAGGTGTCACTTATAAAGCCAGTCCAGAGGCCTGAATTAAGCAAAGAAAAAACAACTAAAAAATTCCCAATGCTTATTCAATCGCTCAATATAGGGCAACTCTCGAGTCAGTCAAAATTAGATTTAATACCCATAATTGGACGACTTAAAAAAACACAGAGAGATGGTTTTTTTAGACAATGGAAGCCTTTTTATGGCAGTGTTGATAAGCATTTAGGTTATGCGTTGCAATGGTTTTTAATGGCATTAGCTTTATTTATAATTAGTCTTAGGTTATTGTTAAAACGTCCATCGTAATTATTACTTTAGTGTTTTTTCTAAAATAATTTAAAAAACCCATAAAAATTGATTTATATCAATAAATGCCGACTTGAATAACGGTATCATATTAAACGGTGCAGGAAGGCGTTTGATTATTAGTAGCCTATATTACCTAAAGATTTAAATAAAACAAAAAAAACAAAGAGGATTATTCATGAATTTAACAGAAAAGTATGACTTAGGCGTTGTCAAGTGGTTTACCATTATGGCATCAGTTTACTTAGTGGTTGGTACACTGCTAGGCGTATACATCGCTTCCGAGTTGGCCTTCCCATTCTTAAACGATCTGGGTACAGACCTTCCTTACTTCCAATTTGGTCGTCTTAGACCGCTTCATACTAATGCGGTAATTTTCGCTTTTGGTGGATCGGCACTAATGGCAACAGCTTTCTACATTGTACAGCGAACTAATCAGGTACGCCTTTGGTCTAATAAGATGGCTTGGTTTACTTTCTGGTCATGGAATACAGTGATCCTTCTTGCTGTGATAACACTGCCTTTAGGGTTAACTCAGTCTAAAGAATATGCAGAATTAGAATGGCCAATTGACATCCTAATTACCTTATCTTGGGCGTCATATTTATACAATTTTGTTATGACAATTCACGTCCGTGATCGCAACAAGGTGCCGCATGTTTATGTAGCGAACTGGTTCTTTATGGGCATGATGGTGATGGTAACTTATCTTCACGTAGTTAACAATCTGTCTATTCCAGTAGATTGGTTTAAATCTTATTCTATTTTCTCTGGCGTGCAAGATGCAATGATTCAGTGGTGGTGGGGTCATAACGCCGTTGGATTTTTCTTAACAGCAGGCTTCTTGGGAATGATGTACTACTTTGTTCCTAAGCAAGCAGAGCGACCAGTATATTCATACCGTCTATCTGTGATCCATTTCTGGGCATTGATGTTTGGTTATGTATGGTTAGGTGCTCATCACCTACAATACACAGCATTGCCAGATTGGGCGGGCTCATTAGGTGCAACAATTTCTCTTGCAATGATCATCCCATCATGGGGTGGTGCGCTAAACGGAATCTTGACCCTATCAGGTGCATGGGATCGTTTACGTGAAGACTACATCTTACGTTTCTTAATTATGTCGTTAGCATTCTATGCAATGGCTACTTTTGAAGGTCCAGTAATGGCCGCTAAAAACGTAAATGCATTATCGCATTACACGGACTGGACTATTGGTCACGTACATGCAGGTGCATTAGGCTGGAACATTATGGTTGCCGCAGGTGCAATGTATCACATGATTGAAAGAATCTACAACGTAAGAATGAATCAAAAATTAATGGCTACTCACTTCTGGGTGCACACCATTGGTACAGTGACATACATTGTTGCAATGTGGGTATCTGGCATCATGCAAGGTTTGATGTGGAGAGCGTACGATGAGTACGGTACATTAGCATACACATTTGCTGAGTCGGTATCTGCGATGCACCCTTATTATGTAATGAGAGCAACGGGAGGTGTGCTAGTGCTTATTGGTGCAATCATTATGTTAATCAATATTGTTAGTACGATCCGTAGATCGGAATCTGTGCAAACAGCCAACGCATAAGGGAGATCATCATGGCAAATAATAATGGAAAAGAGAGCTTACAAACTAAACTAGAAAAGAACATTTTTGCAATGTACTTGTTTATGGCGCTAGCTGTGTCATTAGCCGGTATTGTACAAATTGTGCCTTTGTTCACAAATCCTGAAACAATTAAAGATGAAGTGACGCTAGCAGATGGCAGTACACAAAGCTTGCTTTGGCAGCGTGCTGAAGATCAGTCTTTGTCTGATTGGAAAGCTGGCGATGGTGTTCGCCCTAATACACCTTTAGAGGTAGCAGGACGTGACATCTATCAACGTGAAGGTTGTTACTTGTGTCATTCACAAATGATTCGTCCATTCAGAGATGAGAAAGAGCGTTATGGCCACTTCTCTCTAGCAGTGGAATCAGTATATGATCATCCGTTCCAGTGGGGCTCTAAAAGAACAGGCCCTGATCTAGCGCGTGTTGGTGGTAAATATTCAGATGAGTGGCATATCTTGCATTTGCGTCATCCACAAGCATTAGTGCCAGAGTCAGTAATGCCTAAGTATAAATTCTTAGAAAATGCAATGGTTGATGGTGAAGAAATTGCCACACACATGAGCGGACTAAGAAAAGTGGGTGTGCCATATACAGATGCAGATATTGCAAGTGCTGAAAAAGCAGTTGCAGGCAAAACTGAAATGGATGCGATGGTTGCTTATTTACAAACATTAGGCACAATGATTAAATTTGAAAACGGCGTTACTTACCGCGAATAATGACTTTAGTTGATAAAATTGGTGCAGCAACAGCAGTCGTCGTATTTGTTTTATTAGCAGGCGCTTATTTTTATGCCTATAGGCCAAAAAATAAGCAACAATTTGAAGACTTACGAAATTTTGTCAATGATGATGACGAACGTTAAGAGGAGAAGATAATGAGCGAACATAAAAATCCATTCCCAGGTGAAAACAATACAGGTCACTTTTGGGATGATGAGCAGGATCTAAGAGAGTTAAACAATCGACCGCCACGTTGGTACATGCAGTCTATGCTAGTAGGCTTGGTAGCGATTGTTATTTATTCATTCTACTATCCGAGTATTCCTTGGTTTGGTGATCACTATAAAGGTTCAGCTGGCTGGACTCAGATCACTGAAATGAAGGAAAGTGTTGCACAACTTGAAGAATATCGTGAAAGAAAGTTTGCCGCTACTGAACAAGCAATTGCAGACAGCTCATTGGAAGATATTGTTCGTGATGATGAATTAAGAACCTATTCGATTAAAACAGCTAAAACCCTATTTGGTGACAACTGTGCTGCATGTCATGGTGCAGGTGGACAAGGTAATGACGGCTTCCCAGTGTTAGCTGACGATGATTGGTTATATGGTGGTTCATTAGCTAAAATTGAGCAAACTATTAAAAACGGTCGTAAAGGTAATATGCCTGCTCGTATGCTCGGTATTACTGACGCACAAGCGGCTGAGCTTGCAACCTTCTTAATTGAAACAGGTAAAGGTGCGCAAGGTAACCCTAACCCAGCTTCAAAGGCATTATACTTTTCTAAAGGATGTATCGGTTGTCACGGTCCAACATTGAAGGGTAATCAAATGCTTGGCTCTGCCAATTTAAGTGATGGTATTTATCGCTTTAAGGCAGAAGATCAGCATGCTTCAGTGGTTCGTACTATTCTGCATGGTGTAAACAACCCAGTAGATGCGCAAACTCAAAATGCAATAATGCCGGCTTTTGGTCATTCAAACGTGATCGATGCAGTACAGCTTAAGAAGCTTGTAATTTATGTACACCAATTAGGTGGCGGAGATCCAGTTAAGCCAGCACCTAAAAAAGTAGCAGTATCAAAAGATGCTAAGTACGCACCAGTGATTGCAAAAAGCGATTCATTCGCTGATGTGATTGCAGCGGCTGAGGCAAACTATAAAAAGAACGTAGCTCAAAATTCTGGTTGGAGAGATACAGGAAAGTTGATTAAAGAAGCTAAAAAGACAAAGGATGCTAGCTTGGCAGCTAGAGCAAATACTCAAGCAGTCAATGCATTAAGGCAAGCTTCAGTAGCTGTAACTGCAGGCCCAAGATTCTAAACTGAAATTGTTTTAAAGTTAAAAATGCCTCTTTATAGAGGCATTTTTTTTGGCCAATAAAAAGTTATAAAATCAACTGTTATTATTAAATAATATCCATAATTTTTTGGTATAATTTGCGCTAATGCCGAAGTAGCACAGTTGGTAGTGCAACTGATTTGTAATCAGTAGGTCACCAGTTCGAGTCCGGTCTTCGGCACCA
>DTUI01000071.1 GCA_012964205.1 Candidatus Thioglobus sp. | reverse complement strand
ACCGAAAATTACTTGAACAACAACAGCCAATGCAATTAGTGCAACACCAGCAGCTGTTAGCTCCTTGATCCAACCTGTTATATTTTTTAGCATATATTCCCCTCTTCAGTTATATTAGCAATTCAACTTCATTGTCGAATTAGATTCAATTTAGAGTGTTTTTTAACCAATGTCAAGGTTTTTTTTGAAAAAATACTAATAAAGTAGTATTTTTATAACTAAATATTGAAAAAATGCGAATTTTTTTTAAGCTTGAATCGCTTACTGGGCAACGGATAGCGCAATTCCAATAAAAATTACCATGCCAATGTAATTATTATGCAAAAAAGCTTTAAAACAGACTGTTTTTTCTCTATTTTTGATCAAAAATTGATGATAAACCATTAAAGTTGATGCTAAAAGTATCGATATATCGAAAAAAATACTCATTTTGAAAATTTCTGAAATTTTAAAAAACACTAAAATTAGTGTGATTTGTAACAATCCAAGAATCAATCGATCATAAGTTGCAAACAAAATGGCTGTTGATTTAACACCGATTTTAATATCCTCTTCTCGATCAGACATGGCGTACATGGTGTCATAAATTACCGTCCAAATAATAGTTGCTGCAAAAATCCACCAAGCTGACGCTGGTATAAAATTATTAGTCGCAGCAAAGGCCATTGGCACACTCATGGCAAAAGCTGCACCCAGTACAAACTGAGGTAGGTGCGTCCAGCGCTTGGTAAACGGATACAGTATCGCCAATAAAGCTGCCACAACAGCCAATTGCATAGTTAATAAGTTGGTTAATAATACCAAACAAAAAGCAACAGAAATTAAGCCAAAGAAAATTTTAAGTGCATTAGTAGCGGATATCTCACCTGAAGTGATCGGTCTATATTGAGTTCGTTCAATAAATTTATCAATGTTTCGATCAGCATAATCATTAATAACACAACCTGCTGAGCGCATCAGCACTACGCCCAAAGTAAATATCAACAACAAATCAAGCTTTGGCCAGCCATCAGCCGCTAAAAATAATGCCCACAAAGTTGGCCATAATAACAAATAGATGCCAACTGGCTTATCTAAGCGCATTAAGCGGGCATAGACATTCATAACTTATCTAAAAAATCTTGAAGCTCGGGCGATAGTGGTGCGCTGGCTTTTTGAATATCTCCTGTTAATGGATTGGTAAATGTAAGCTGATGTGCATGCAAAAACAAACGCTTTAAACCTTTAAACTTTACTTGACGATCAAATTCTTTATCACCGTATTTATCATCACATGCAATGGCGTGGTCTGCATATTTAGCATGCGCTCTAATCTGATGAGTACGTCCAGTTTCAATAGTTACCTCGACCAAAGATGCTGAAAAATCATCTCTGCTAAAATTCTTTAATGGCTGGAAGTGGCTCACTGAGTGCTTTCCTTTAGCATCAACTACTGCATAGCGTGAATTTTGATATAAGGGGGCATCAATGGTATGGCGCTTCTTTGACCAGACACCTTTGACTAACGCGGTATAGCGCTTTTCCATTTCATGTTTATTTAGTTGTTCATGGAGGTTTTTTAGTACACTGCGTTTTTTAGCAATCAACAATACACCTGATGTCGCGCGATCTAGTCTGTGAACCAGCTCAATTGGCTCTTTGTAAACAGATCTTAGCGCTTCAATCACACCAGTATCAACACCACTACCACTATGCACAGCAACACCACTAGGTTTGTTAATAATCAATAATCCCTTATCTTCATAAATAATAGCCTCCATTAACATCTTCTTTAAGCTATCTGATACATGTACTGATTTTTTTTCATTGACAGTAATCGGCGGAATGCGCACGATGTCATCTTGCATGAGTTTGTAGTCAGCCTTCTTTCTGCCTTTATTAACCCGAACTTCACCTTTACGAATAACGCGATAAATATGTGATTTTGGTACACCCTTAAGGATTTTAACCAGGTAGTTATCAAGGCGTTGACCTTGGGAAAATTCATCAATTGTTTGAAATGTAACAGCCATTAGTTTGAGAAGAATAAACGTTTAAAATTTTGTGTTGTAGAGTCAGCAATTTGATCAATACTCACTCCTCTAATTTCGGCCAATTTTTGCGCCACATAATAAGTATATGCAGGAGAATTTGGTCTACCTCTATTAGGTACGGGCGTTAAATATGGCGAGTCAGTTTCAACCAATAATCGATCTGCCGGTACTTTTTTAGCAACTTCTCTTAAAGCTTCAGCGCTTTTAAAAGTAATAATGCCTGAAAAAGAAATGTAAAAACCAAGATCAAGTGCCGCTTTAGCAGTTTCCCAATCTTCTGAAAAACAATGCATAACGCCTGCATTTGCCTTTTCCTCATCCATTATTCTAATGGTGTCAGCCTTGGCATTACGCGTATGGATAATCATTGGCTTACCAGATTGATTAGAAGCTGCAATATGACGTCTAAAACGATCTCTTTGCCAATCAGCTGAATCTTTTTCTACGTGAAAGTAATCAAGGCCAGTTTCGCCAATAGCAATAATCTTATCATGCTGTGCTAGTGTTAATAATTCATCAACAGTAGGATCTCGACCCTCTTGCTCTACAGGGTGAACACCTACCGAGGCATAGATCTGGGCATGGCTTTTAGCCAATGAAAAAACATCGTCAAAATGCTCTAAATCAATACAAACGCATAAAAATTCTTTAACAGACATTTCATCTGCATGGGCAAGCATTGAATCAATGCTACCGCCAAAGTGCTCTAAATCTACACGGTCAATATGACAATGGGAATCAACAATATGCATTTTATAGTCCTAATTTATTGAGCCATTTTCTGGCTTTATTATCGAGATCGGCGCCCAATTCGTCTAATTTTCCACGTATCTGTCGACGAGCGCTTTCTTTTATTTCTTGCTCACTAAGTCTTAATCCTTTTTTTTCAACTTCAATTTGAATACGTCTTAATGCTAGCTTCATCAATTCTGGACCTACTTGAGCCAATAGAATACCTTGATCGTTACCAAAATTAACAATAATGATATCTGGTACTTTCACTGTCTCTTTAAACCATTGGGTATCAACAAAAAGCTGTGTGTTGATTAAGCTGAGTGTTTTTATCTTTAAACGGTATGGTTGTTTGCCAGTCAATTTTTGAACGCCTACCTTATCTTTAGTTTGAATAGATTGTTGATCAAGCTTTTTAAGTAACTCTACTAAGTTAACCTTGCCTTGGTCTTGCTCCAAGGTAAACAATAAGCCGTCAAATTCAAGCTGATCCAAGACAATTAATTTATCTTGTGTTTCATTGGCTAAGGTTGCACTTAAGTGATTAAGGACAAAGGCATTTTCATTATTAAAATTAGATGGATTTTTAACTTCAATAAAATCAATATTGATCTTTTTTGCAGACCAGTCACTTCTTAGCTCAGTTACTTTAACTGGCGTATTAAGTGATCTTTGTGCATAAGATTCAACAGCATTCTTGGCAAAATCGTCAAAAAATACAACAATGGTAGTGGCCATAAGGGCCAATAAAATAATAAAATAATAAAATATTTTTTTCATCGTTAACTCGGTTTAATTTCTAAAAAATGGCGCTGATCAGACACATATGGCACTGTGATTTGATGTACTTTTATCTCATAGTCATTGAGGGATTCGTTAGCCAGTCTATTACCTTTCATTAATAAATAACTACCATTATCACACAATAAATGCTTTGTTAGATTCAAGGTTTTATTAACCTCTGCAAAAGCCCTTGAGGTGATTTGTTCAAAGCACTGCTCTGGTTGATAATTTTCTACTCGCTGATTAACGACGGTTAAGTTTTTAAGGGCTAGCTGCGTCTTAGCAAATTGCATAAAATGACATTTTTTGCCAACCGTATCAAGCACTGTAACTGATAATTCTGGCTTCATAATGCTGATCACAATACCTGGCAATCCTGCACCAGCACCAACATCTAATAAACTACCAGATTTAATATAAGACACAACTGATAAGCTATCAAGCAGGTGCCTCTTAACACCCTCTTCAAGATTACGAATGGCGCTTAAGTTATAAGTCTTATTCCACTTAATGATTAATTCAAGATACTGCAATAATTTGGCACTTTGACTTTCATCAAGCTCAATATTCATTTTCTTAGCACCTGATTTTAGTAATTCTTCAATCATTTTGACTTTTTATATGACTTTAAATAAACCAACAAAATGGATATTGATGCAGGTGTTACACCTTGGATTCGACTGGCTAGTCCAATCGTTTCAGGACGATATTGCGTTAATTTTTGACGAACCTCTGCTGACAAAGCCTTAATAGAGTTATAGTCCATATCATGTGCAAGTGCTGTGTTTTCATTTTTACGGTATTTTTCAATTTCATCCATCTGACGTTTGATATAACCAGCATATTTGATTTGATTTTCAACCACGCCAATCAATGTATTGTCTGTTAAATATGGGCCGCCTGACTCAATCTTACTTAACAATTTATAATCAACCTTAGGTCGTTTTAATAATTCCAGCAATGAATACTCATGGCTTAAGCTTTGCCCTAAAATTTCACCAGCTTGATGATCGCTCGCTTGTATCCAAGTGCTTTTTAATCGCGCCTTTTCTTTAGTAACAACTTCATACTTACGTCCAAATGCCTGCCAACGATCTTCATCAATTAAGCCTAGCTTGTATGCTGTAGGTGTTAATCGTTCATCAGCATTATCTTCACGTAATAGTAACCGGTATTCAGCACGCGAGGTAAACATACGATAAGGTTCGTTTGTACCCTTAGTAATTAAATCATCGACCATAACGCCAATGTAACTTTCATCTCGTTTAGGCAGCCAAGGCTCTTTTTCTTGCACAGCACATGCAGCATTAATACCAGCGAGCATACCTTGTGCAGCTGCCTCTTCATAACCCGTTGTGCCATTTATTTGACCAGCAAAATATAGATTACTAATTTTCTTAACTTCTAGAGTTTGTTTTAGACCACGTGGATCAAAATAATCGTACTCAATGGCATAGCCTGGACGAACGATTTGTGCATTTTCAAAACCCTTGATTGAGCGAATAAAATTCACTTGAACTTCATAAGGTAGAGAGGTTGAGATTCCATTTGGGTAAACTTCATTTGTTGTTAAGCCTTCAGGCTCTACAAAAATTTGATGAGAATTACGCTCTTCAAAACGCACAACCTTATCTTCGATGGATGGGCAATATCTTGGGCCAATGCCTTCAATATTGCCTGTGTACATTGGGGAATCTTTAAGACCTGCTCGAATTAAGTTATGCGCTTGTTCATTGGTATGAGTAATGAAACATGAGATTTGCTGTGGATGATCTGAGTGTTTTCCCATGAATGAAAAACTTGGCAAAGGCGTATCACCTGGCTGCTCTTGCATTAGTGAATAATCCAAGGTACGGCCATCTAATCTTGGAGGTGTTCCAGTTTTAAGACGACCAACACCTAAATCATATTCGCGTAATTTAACCGACAAAGGGTTTGATGGCGCATCACCTGCTCGACCACCTTGAAAATTCTTTTGTCCAATGTGAATTACACCGCCTAAAAAAGTACCTGAAGTCAAAATGACTTTACTCGCCTTAAAGATCAGACCCATTTGCGTCACCACACCTACCACAACATCATTCTCGATAACCAGATCATCAACTGCTTGTTGAAATAATGATAGATTATCTTGATTTTCTAATGTGTATCGGATCGCTGCTTTGTATAAAACACGGTCTGCTTGTGCGCGTGTTGCACGCACAGCTGGACCTTTTGAGGCATTTAAAGTTCTAAATTGTATGCCAGAACGATCAATGGCTTTAGCCATTGCACCACCCATTGCATCAATCTCTTTAACCAAATGCCCCTTGCCAATTCCACCAATAGCGGGGTTACAACTCATTTGCCCAAGTGTTTCAATATTATGCGAAATTAATAATGTCTTAACGCCCATACGTGCAGATGCCAACGCAGCTTCTGTACCTGCATGACCACCACCAATAACGATTACTGAATAAAAATTTTCTTGACTCATCTACTTCCTTTGCAATAAAAAAAGGCTCGTTAAAACGAGCCTTTTTAATACTTGACCCTTAGGCGCTTACTTAATTTGAGCGTCTAATTCACCAGCTAAGTATCTTTGAGACATTGTGTCTAAAGAAGATACCTTGATAGAGTCTGCTTGACCTGCTGCACCAAATGCTTCAAAACGTGCTGCAACGATGTCGCTCATAGCGTTTGTTGCTGCTTTGTAGAATTTACGTGGATCAAAGTTTGATGTATTTTCAGTTAAATGCTTACGAATTGCACCAGTTGATGCCATACGTAAATCTGTATCGATATTTACTTTACGCACACCGTTCTTAATACCTTCTTGAATTTCTGTTACTGGAACACCGTACGTTTGACCCATATCACCACCGAAGTCGTTAATAATCTTTAACCAGTCTTGTGGTACTGAAGAAGAACCATGCATTACTAAGTGTGTATTCGGGATACGTGCATGAATTTCTTTAATACGGTCAATACGTAAAACATCACCAGTAGGCTCAGCAGTAAATTTATACGCACCATGTGAAGTACCAATAGCGATTGCCAATGCATCAACGTTTGTTGCCTTAACGAAATCAGCCGCTTCTTCAACAGAAGTTAATAACATCTCAAGGTCTAGTTTACCTTCAGCGCCATGGCCATCTTCTTCACCCATCATGCCTGTTTCTAATGAACCTAAACAACCTAATTCACCTTCAACTGATACACCACCGGCATGTGCCATTGTTACAACTTCTTTAGTAACTGCAACATTGTACTCAAATGAACCAGGTGTTTTGCAATCCGCCATTAACGAGCCGTCCATCATTACTGATGAAAAACCTGATTGGATTGAACGCAAACATACTGCTGGCTCTGAACCATGATCCTGATGCATTACTACCGGGATATGTGGGTACATTTCAGTTGCCGCAATGATTAAATGACGTAAAAACGGTTCGCCCGCATAACCTCTAGCACCTGCAGAACCCTGCATAATTACTGGTGAGTTAGTTCTGTCTGCAGCTTCCATGATTGCATGAACTTGCTCCATGTTATTTACGTTGAACGCTGGCATTCCGTAGCTGTTTTCAGCTGCGTGGTCTAATAATTCTCTTAATGAAATTAACATATTTACTCCTTTCTTTTTTTAATAATCGTTGTCACCTACACGAAGAATCTTCAACATGTTTGTGCCGCCTCCAGATTGATCTTGATGCATACCTTTGGTCAATACTACCAAATCTCCATCTTGAACAACATTGTTTTTTGTCAGTGTATCGATAACACTCTTGTTAACATTACCCCAATCTGAATTTTCAATCTGCTCTAAAGTGCAAGGATAAACTCCTCTGTATAACGTCACTTTTCTCAAAGTGGCTACATTATTACTCATAGCATAAATAGATACATCTGAACTAATTCTTGACATCCACATTGGAGTGTAACCTGTTTGAGTTAACGCTGCAATTACTTTCACACCTAGGTGGTTAGCAGCATACATAGTGCTCAAAGCAATCGTCTCGATAATGCTTGTAAAATCTTCATTTAATCGATGATGAGATACTTTTGCAATTGGGTTTTTTTCAGCTTCAGCACATACTTCAGCCATCGTTTCAACGGCATTTCTAGGATATGCACCTGCAGCTGTTTCTGCAGATAACATCACCGCGTCAGTACCATCTAGAACTGCATTAGCAACGTCAAATACTTCTGCACGTGTTGGGATCGGATTCTCAATCATTGACTCAAGCATTTGAGTTGCTGTGATGACGATACGATCATTTGATCTAGCCATCTTGATTAAGCGTTTTTGTTGTGCTGGTAATTGTGCATCGCCAATCTCAACACCTAAGTCGCCACGTGCAACCATGATGCCCGCTGATTCTTTAATAATATCAAGAATAGTTTCTTCTACTAAAGATTCTGCACGTTCAATTTTAGAAATAACTCCTGCATGACTACCAGCTTCTACGAGCAACCTCTTTGTCTCACGAACATCATCTCCACAGATTGGAAATGAAAGCGCTACATAATCAGCTTTAGCTTTTGCTGCAGTAAAGATATCTTTCTTGTCTTTTTCAGTTAATGCATTAGCAGATAAGCCACCGCCACGTAAATTAATGCCTTTCTTGTCAGATAGGATGCCGCCTTGAGTAACAATAGTATTAATCTTATTGCCTACAATATCAATCACTTCCAATACAATCTTGCCATCATCTAAAATCAAAATATTACCCGGCTTAACTTCTTGAGGTAGTGTTTTATAAGCAATACCAACAGACGCCTGATTTCCTAGTAAATTATCTTGATCTGCATCTAATGCAAAACTATCGCCATTGTTTAATTGAATTTTCATCCCATCTTTAAACGAGGCAATGCGAATCTTTGGACCCTGAAGATCCATCAAAACACCAATATATGTATTATTTGCTTGAGCCCATTCACGAACCGCCTTAACTCTACCTAAATGCTCTTCTTCTGAGCCATGAGAAAAGTTAATACGAACAACATTGACGCCCGCTTCCAGAATACTTTCTAAAACTCCAGGCTTATCCGTTGCCGGCCCCAAGGTTGCTAAGATTTTAGTTCTTCTAGTCAAGTGCTACTCCGCTGCTCTTTTTTCTAAGATTTCAACTGCTGGTAATTTTTTACCTTCAAGAAATTCTAAAAATGCGCCGCCACCTGTTGAGATGTAGCTAATTTTATCTTCAATGCCGTA
>DTUI01000070.1 GCA_012964205.1 Candidatus Thioglobus sp. | reverse complement strand
CCAAAGTTCAAATATTTCCCAATATATTTTCGCCACATCGGCCAAGATTAAAGTGTTTTTGTTTGTATTATTAATGACTTTTTCTAGGTAGTGTTTGGCTTTTGACAGGCTCTTTTCAACCCCTATACCTTCAGCATACATCACACCTAAATCATATTGAGCTGATATGTCATTTTCAACAGCTAATAATTCCAGCTGTTGAAAATCTAGGTTTTGATTGTGTGCATGATTATTTGCTTTTACTATAAAGACAACACAAAACAGTAAAGTAAAAACACTTAAGTATTTAACCATCAACTTATTCAGCTGATAAAAAGTTCAGACTTTTTTCATCAATTAAATCTAGTGCAATACAGCCACCACGAACCGCGCAGGTTAGTGGGTCATCAGCAATATGTACATCCAGATTGGTCTTGTCTTTAATAAGCATCCCTAGGCCTTCAAGTAGCGCGCCACCACCTGTGAGCATAACGCCATTTTTTGCAATGTCAGAAGACAACTCTGGCGGTGTTTTTTCAAGCGCTAATCTTATCCCGCTAATGAGTGAAGACAAAGGCACTGTTAGCGCCTCTAGTACTTGAATATTGGTCATAATGAACTTTTCTGGCAAACCTGAGGAAACTCCTCGTCCTACATAAGTTTTCCTTTTAACCGCCGTTACTTTAAAGGCCGAGCCAATATCTTCTTTGATTTTTTCAGCGGTTGTTTCGCCAATGATAATACTATGTTCATGGCGTACATATTTAACAATCTCATCATTAAAGGTGTCACCGGCAGTGCGTAGTGAATCTGCGTAAACCAAACCATTTAATGACATAACTGCAATTTCAGAAGTGCCACCACCAATGTCAATTATCATATGTCCTAAAGAGGCACTGATGTCCACCCCTGCACCAAGCGAAGCAGCAATTGGCTCATCAATCAAAAACACATCTCTTGCACCTGCTTCCACTGCGCTTTCTTTAATCGCACGGCGTTCTACTTGTGTAGCACCGCAAGGCACACAAATTAATACATTCGGAGATGGTGAGAAAAATCCAGATCTTGATACACTTTTCATAAAATGTTGCAACATCTTTTTAGTTATGGTGAAATCAGCAATCACACCATCTCTCATCGGGCGAATAGCTTGGATAGAATCAGGCGTTCTGCCTAGCATTGCTTTTGCTTCTTTACCAACGGCAACGACAGTTCTTTCTAAAGTGGTCTTGTCATCACGTACGGCAACTACCGATGGCTCATTTAAAACCAACTCATCATTTAAGTAAATAAGTGTATTGACCGTGCCTAGGTCGATAGATAAGCATGGCGCTTTAAAAAGGTTAAACATAAACTCCCTCAAGTTTGAAATATACTAATCTTCCCTCATTCGCAGAAGTGTATATCAGTTAGTTGACTGCTGCTTTTAAAGCTTTTCCTGCTTTAAAAGCCACTACTTTAGAAGCTGAGATTTGAATGGCGGCACCTGTTTGTGGGTTGCGACCTACACGTGCTACACGATCTCTAACCATGAAGCTTCCGAAGCCTGTTAACTGCACGTTATTACCACTAGACATAGCGCTAATAATAGCATCAGTTGTTGCGTTCAATGCACGAGCTGCATCTGCTTTAGAGATACCTGCCTCTGATGCAATTGTATCGATTAATTTTGATTTACTCATTTCTTTTTTCCTCAAGTTTTAATTAGGGTCAATTCTTAATATGACATCTATATAAGGAGATAGTCAATAAAAGTTAGATTATTGAGGCCAAATCAAAAACTGACAAAAATTATAATACACAGATTTATAGATCATTAAAGACTGTTTTTGTTAAAACATAGCGTTAATCATCGCTACGGCATCACAACCTGCATCAAATGCCTGGTGTTGGT
>DTUI01000069.1:6675-9078 GCA_012964205.1 Candidatus Thioglobus sp. | reverse complement strand
GTTGCTGGAAAAACAGGCACTGCGGAGATGGTTGTTAATGGTAGATATCATAAAGATGGCGCTAAACGGACATTCTTCACCGGATTCGTGCCGGTAAAAAAACCTAAATATATTATGGCAGTAAGATTGGATTATCCAAAAAAATGTTATAACTATTACCATCCAGAGAAGCTTAACAGTTGTGAAGGCTCAAACTCTGCTGCAATTGTATTTAGTGACACCATGGAACGCATCTTAACCAATGATGATAGTATTCAAGTTAGCCTAAGGTAACTAAGGCTTGCGCTTACTTTTTAAAATCCCTTGCATGATTTCCTGTTGCTCTTCTAATGTATGTGCATGGTGAATAGAGGCTTTTATTTGTCGACCCTTTTGCTGTCTTTCGATTGAATTTAAAATAGATAAAAATTCTTCTCGTGCTTGAGTTTCACTTAAAAATGGCTCAAGCGCACACAACTCATTCAAACGTCTAAAAATACCTTGCTTATTCTGAAACGGCTTAATTAACTCCGTTTGAGAAATATTTTCATCTATTTGCGCCGATCTTATTAATTCTAACAAAACTTCGGAATTATCAATTGTGCGCACCCTAACCTCTGCGGTTGCATCAGCCAAAATTGGGTAATTAAGCACCAAGGTGATCATTTTTGACATTAGTGCTTTCATATTGCTTAGCTTAATAACCGGTGTAGGTTCGAAATCTGAATGATCAGAAAAATCATGGAAATCTACTTCTTCATGGTTTTCATAGTTAGCTTGTGTATCAATATATACAGCGGGTTGCTCTTGGGGTTGGGGCGCCTCTTGATCAAAAATAACTCGAACTTGATCAACACTCTGACCTACAATTTGAGCAACACCCTCAACTAGCTGCTGCTGATAAACTTCATAATTTACTGTTTTAATCAACACTGATACTTGCTCTAAAAATTGAGTCTTGCCTTCAATAGTGTCAAAAGCTACTTTAGACTTAATATGACCAAACAAAAACTGAGACAAAGGCTGGGCTACGTCAATACGATCTTCAAATGCTTTAGCAGACTCTTTCTTAACCAATGAATCTGGATCTTCACCATCAGGCAAAAATAAGAATTTAAATGTAACACCAGCCTTGGTTAGCGGTAAGGTAATTTTTAACGCCTTCCACGCTGCAGAGCGCCCCGCTTCATCGCCATCAAAACAAAATACCACGACATTAGTAGTACGCATCAAAATAAGCAGATGCTCGGCAGAAGTTGCCGTGCCTAATGTTGCAACCACTTTAGTAATGCCAGCTTGATGCATTGCCACTACATCCATATAACCTTCAACTACCAAAACATAATCCATGGCTCTGGAGTATTTACGAGCGTGATGCAATCCGTATAACTCTCTAGACTTTGAAAAAATGACGCTTTCTGAGGAGTTTAAATATTTTGCTTTGGCATCATTGTCAAACGCCCTGCCACCAAATGCAATTACATTGCCTTTACTATTATGTATTGGAAACATAAGTCGATCACGAAAAAAATCATAATCTCCATACTGTCCTTCTTTGAGTAACCCCAATGTTTTAAGATCGGCAATATCTTGCTCACTATTCTGAAAATTAAGCATTAAATCTTTATTGCCAGGAGAGGCAAAACCAAGCTCAAATCGTTTAGCAATTTGCCCACTAATACCGCGGGCTTTGGCGTAGCTTACGGCTTTGTCTTTTGCTGGTGAATTACGAAGTTGATTAGTGTAAAAATCAGCAACCTTTTTAGAAAGCGTACGATAACGCTCAAGTCGTGGATCGACCGGCTTAGATTTTGAATCATACTCAATGGGTAGGCCAAATTCACCAGCAATGGTTTCAATCGCCTCGACAAAATTTAGGTTGTCAAACTTCTGAATAAAACTAATAGCACCGCCACTCTCACCACACTTAAAACAATGATAAAATTGCTTGTGAGCATTGACGGCGAAATTGCTATTTTTACCGCCATGAAATGGACAAGGAGCACGGTAATCACTGCCAGATTTTTTTAAAGGCAAGCGCTTATTAATCAAATCAACAATGTCGATTTGATTAGGTAGGTCGTCAATAAAACTCTGAGCAATATAAGGCATAAAGTATATTTTAATGAATAATCAAAAATTTTATCATCCTAAATTTATACCCACTTGGATCCTGATTGGATTGATGAAACTGGGTGCTAAATTACCCTTTAACATTCAAGTTGTTCTAGGCAAGGCTATGGGTTTTTTGCTTTATCTCACCCTTGCTCGTTTTAGAAAAATTGCCTTTATTAATATTTCTCAGTGCTTTCCAAATAAAAATAAATCTGAAGTTGAGCGCTTAGTTAAGCAAAATTTTGAATCAATTGGTATTTCTGTTTTTGAAACTGCCAGCGCTTATTTTGCAAGCGATAAAAAAGTTGC
>DTUI01000069.1:0-6575 GCA_012964205.1 Candidatus Thioglobus sp. | reverse complement strand
AAGGCAATTAAAAACAAACTACCTATTTGGTATGCGCCTGATCAAGATTTAGGATTAGAAAAATGTGTTTTTGCACCTTTTTTTAATATTCAAACAGCCACTGTTGCTGCAACTGCCCGTCTGGCCAAAGGTGATAATACTGTGGTGATTCCTTATTATTTTATTCGCACTGAATCTGGCTATAGTATGAATTTTGAACAACCTATCGATCAGTATCCAGATACTGATGCAATAGCCAGTGCCGCAATAACCAATCAAATTTTAGAAGCTCAAATACTTAAAAATCCTGACCAATATTTATGGATCCATAGGCGTTTTAAAACTCGCCCAGAAGGTGAGTCTAGTTTTTATTAACTTATTTACTTTAAGTATTAGAATAATTAAACAATGTAGCGTATAATTTACCCTTTATTATTTATGTTTTAGAAAATATATTATGTCAATCGATACACAAGCAATCATCAAAGAATACCAAGCTACTGATGGAGACACTGGTTCTACTAACGTACAAGTTGCCTTATTAACAGCTCGCATTAAACATTTAACTGAGCATTTTAAAACACATAAAAAAGATCACCACTCAAGAAGAGGTCTTTTACATTTAGTTTCTCAACGTAAAAAATTACTTACTTACCTTAAGGGTAAAAACGTAAGCGCTTATTCTGATTTGATTTCGCGTTTAGGTCTAAGAAAATAATTTAAATTATTTTTCATAAAAGCCCCGTTTGGGGCTTTTTTTATGCCCACTCAATAGTAAAATTAGCATCATGGAGCTATCACCAACTTACCAACACATTAACGATCTTATTGAGCGTACAAAAATATTATCTGCCCACTTAGGTCTTGAGGAAAAACAAGGGCGCCTAGAAGAAGTGCTACTTGAAATGGAAAATCCAGAAGTTTGGACCAATCCTGAAGACGCCCAAGCTTTAAGCCGAGAAAAATCAACATTAGAGTATGTATGCCAAACTTTTGAGCAAGCTGATAACATCTTAAACGATGCGAGTGAATTACTCGATATGGCACAATCAGAAGATGATGAAGATACTGCCAATGGTGTCAAAGATGATCTTAGCATAATAGAAAAATCTATTGCGAAGCTTGAATTTGAACGCATGTTTAATGGTGAGCTTGATTCTAATTCGGCTTACTTGGATATACAATCAGGCTCAGGTGGTACAGAAGCTCAAGATTGGGCGGAAATGGTATTGCGAATGTACTTACGCTGGGGTGATAAACATAAATTCAAAGTGAAGCTCATGGAAGCATCAGCAGGTGAAGTTGCTGGCATTAAATCCGCCACCATTCATTTTGATGGCGAATATGCTTATGGCTGGCTAAGAAGTGAAATTGGCATTCATCGCTTAGTAAGAAAATCTCCTTTTAATGCAAACGGAAAACGCCATACTTCATTTTGCTCGGTGTTTGTTTCACCTGAAGTTGATGATGATATTGACATTGAAATCAATAAGTCAGAAATTCGTATTGATACCTATCGTGCTAGTGGTGCAGGCGGACAGCACGTTAACAAAACAGATTCTGCTGTGCGTATCACTCACCTACCCACCAATACCGTGGTTCAGTGTCAAGATGGGCGCTCTCAGCATGCCAATAAAGATCAGGCAATGAAGCAGTTAAAATCAAAGTTATACGAGCTTGAAATGCAAAAGCGTAATAGTGAAAGCCAAGAACAAGAAGATGCAAAATCTGACATTGGCTGGGGGCATCAAATTCGCTCATACGTACTTGATCAATCACGTATTAAAGATCTGCGCACCGGTGTAGAATCAACTAATACTGGCGACGTACTTGATGGAAATTTAGATAAATTTATTGAAGCTAGTTTAAAAGCTGGATATTAGTTTGCTATAGGAAAAACCTATTGCACTTAAAATTAAGGAGTAGATATGACAAATAAAACAACACATTACGATATGATCGCAATTGGCGCCGGTTCTGGCGGATTATCAGCAGTAGAAAGAGCTTCAGAATATGGCAAAAAATGTGCTGTGATTGAAGTTAAAACAATTGGTGGTACTTGTGTTAATGTTGGCTGTGTTCCTAAAAAAGTTATGTGGTTTGCTGCCAATACAGCAACTCAAATCAATAGTGCAAAAGGGTTTGGATTTGATGTTGAACTAAAAAACTTCTCATGGAAGAAACTCAAAGAGGGTCGCGAAAACTACATTAAAGGCATTACCAATTGGTATGACGGCTATTTAGAAGATTTGGGTATTGACTATATCCACGGCTTTGGAAAGCTGGTTGATAAAAACACCATCTCTGTCAATGGTAAAGAATACACAGCTGATCATATTGTACTATCTCCAGGTGGCGAGCCTGCCGTTCCTCATATTGAAGGTGCTGAACATGGCATTACTTCTGATGGATTTTTTGAATTAGATCAATTACCTGAAAAAGTGGCTGTTATTGGTGGCGGCTATATTGGAGTAGAGCTTGCTGGCGTACTTAATGCATTAGGCTCAAAGGTAGAGATTTTTGGTCGTGCTGATACTTTACTTAGAGGATTTGACCCAATGATCCAAGCTGCACTTGATAAAGACTACACGGCACATGGCATCACCATTCATCATGAGTCACAGATTGAAAAAGTTACTAAAGACAAAACTGTTATCACCAATAAAGGTGAATTTTCTGGTTTTGATACGGTTATATGGGCAGTTGGTAGAAACCCAATGACACAGCATTTAGGTCTAGAAAATGCAGGTGTTGAGTGTAATCAACGCGGCTTTATTCCTACGGATAAATTTCAGGTAACTAATGTTGACAATATTTTTGCCTTGGGTGATGCTACAGGACGTGCACCACTCACACCAGTAGCCATTGCTGCTGGTAGAAGATTATCTGACCGACTATACAACGGTATGACTGATCGCCATCTTGATTACAACAACATTGCAACAGTGGTATTTTCTCATCCACCTATCGGCACCATCGGCTTAACTGAAGTTCAAGCTAATGAAAAATTTGATAAAGTAAAAATTTACAAATCAGAATTTACCCCGATGGCTGATGCACTATTGGATCATAAAACTACCACAGCATTAAAGCTAGTATGTGAAGGCGATGATGAAAAAGTTGTTGGTTGTCATATTATGGGACATGGTGCAGATGAAATGCTGCAAGGGTTTGCGGTCGCCATTAAAATGGGCGCAACTAAAAAACAATTTGACGACACAGTGGCAATTCATCCGTCAAGCGCTGAAGAGTTAGTTACTATGAGATAGTGAGACTAGTGGTATTTTAATTTGCGCCATTTGTAAGGCTCAATCGGTGGCGTATCAAAACCCCAAAACCCTAATTTTTCTGCTTTGGCCAGTTGCTCTTCTTGACGATAAACATCTTTATAAGAAAATGCCATGCCTGATTGAACCATCAATTTGCCAATATTAGTATCGCCCTTATAAACTCTAACCAAAATTCGCTGATAGTGATCAACCCCAACAGGATGAATATTTACATCTCCTGGTAAGTTTTTTAGTAGTCGTTGTAAATAACGCTTAGAAAGACGACCACAATCAATTATTTGATTTTTATGTTGTCGACACTTTTGCTTAATTTCTGGCGTGTCAATACCAGCAAGTCGCATTTGCAAACTAATACTATCGCCATCAACAATATAAAACGATCGATCACTACTGACAGAGAAATTATCAATATTAGCCCAGGCATTAACCGAAAGAAACAAGCTAGCAATAAATAATTTCATCTATGGATGTAGTGGCGTAAAATTAATCATTTTAGCTGATCAACAACCTAGCACATGGATGTATTAGAGCAAGTAAAATTTGACGACCAAGGCTTAATTCCAGCCATTGCCCAAGATTACAAAACTGGAGAAATTTTAATGTTTGCCTGGATGAACAAGGAATCATTAAAACTCACCATTGAAAAGCAACAGGCGGTGTATTACTCACGTTCAAGAAAAAAACTATGGTTTAAAGGTGAGGAATCTAGCCACACTCAAGTCATCAAAGAAATATACAGTGACTGTGATCGGGACGTAATTCTTCTTAAAATAGAGCAAATTGGTGGCATCGCTTGTCATACTGGCAGAGCATCTTGTTTTTTTCATAAAATAGAGAATGATAATTGGTCAATAACTACTGACATTATTAAAGACCCAAAGGATATATATGGATAATATTTTTACACAATTAGAGGTAATCTTAGAGCAGCGAAAAAGCGCAAGTTCAGATAGCTCGTACGTATCTTCGCTATACAATAAAGGCACCGATGAAATTCTTAAAAAAATCGGTGAAGAGTCTGCAGAAGTCATTATGGCAACCAAAGATAATATTGAAGATAAGATTATTTACGAGGTTGCAGACTTATGGTTTCACACACTCGTATTACTACGACACAAAAACATAGAAGTGTCTAAAATAGAGCAAGAATTATCAAGACGCTTTGGCTTATCGGGGTTAGAAGAAAAAGCCAATAGAAGCAAATAAAAACAAATAATAGGAGAGAATTATGATGCCAGGACCTTTTGAACTAATTATTATATTGGTGATTGTATTAGTGCTTTTTGGTGGTAAACGCTTAAAAAACATAGGTGGAGACTTAGGTAACGCTATCAAAGGTTTTAAAAAATCTATGAAAGACGGAGAAGATAAGAAACTTGATGACAAAGAAGACGTCATTGAAGCTGAAACTGTTGAAAGCGACAAAGATGACGTCATTGAAGCTGAAACTGTTGATACCAACAAAGATAAAAAATAAAATAGATTTATGTTTGATGTCGGATTTTGGGAGTTTGCCTTAATTGGTGTTATTGCTCTAATTATTGTTGGACCTGAGCGCATGCCTGGAATTGCCAGAGCTGCTGGAAGATATGTAGGGAAAGCCAAGCGCTTCATTGCAAAAATTCAAGACGACGTTAGTGATGAGTTGGAAGTAGAAAAATTCAAAGAACAGTTAAGCTCTATGGATAAAGACTCAAACATTATTGAAATTTTTGACGAAACAAAAGACAAAATCAATGACATTAAAAATAATGTCAACAACGATAAATCATGACCTCTAAAGAAATGACATTTGTTCAACATTTAGTTGAACTTCGCGATATTTTATTGCGCTCTGTTATTGCTATTTTGGTTATCTTTATTAGCATCTTTCCATTTGCCAATGAAGTGTACAGCTTTATCGCCGCCCCTATTATTAATGTACTACCTCAAGGTAGTAATATTATCGCTATTGGTGTTATTTCTCCCTTCTTAACGCCGTTAAAAATGGCATTAATTATGGCAGTATATCTCGCTATGCCGTATTTACTGTATCAAGTTTGGAAGTTTATTGCGCCTGCACTTTACAAACATGAAAGACAAATGATTGTGCCTCTGGTGGTTTCATCAACTATTTTATTTTATGCTGGCCTACTCTTTTCGTTCTATATTGTCTTTCCAGTTATCTTTGGCTTTTTATCTAGTATTGGCCCAAGCATTGTTGACTTTACCCCAGACATTCAATATTACCTAGACTTTGTTCTCAAAGTTTCTTTTGCTTTTGGCATAGCATTTGAAGTGCCTATTGCAACTATTTTGTTGATTATGTTTGGTATTACCAGCATTGAAACTTTAAAAAAGAATCGCCCTTATGTGGTGATTGGTGCTTTTGTATTAGGTATGCTATTAACTCCGCCAGATATCATCTCTCAAACACTCATCGCTATTCCAATGTGGCTACTGTTTGAAGCTGGCTTGATTTTTGCACCGCTGTTTGTTCGCAAAGAAAAAGAAGATACTGAAACTAGTGGTGATGATACTGATCCAGATAACAACCCACCGAATCCAGATAAAAAATCAACCAAAGATGATGATGAAAACGAAGATTGGGATGATGATGAATTTGACGCTGAAATGGATAAAATCGACGAAGAGTTTAAGAAACTAGACAACGAAGAAGATCAAAAGAAAACTAAGAAAGATACTTAGAAACTAGTCCAGTAGCTCAAATGCATTAATAATACTTTCGGCAACATCTACAATGCGCTTATTCTTATCCATAGCCATTCTACGTAAAGACTTATAAGCATCATCTTCATTAACACCTTTATGCTTCATTAGAAGACCTTTGGCCTTCTCAACAGCCTTACGCTCTGATAATTGATTACGCGTTGCATCTAGCTCATCCTTAAGTGCCTGAAACTCTCTAAAACGCGCCATAGCAACATCAATAATTGGCTGAACTCTATTCTCTTCAAGGCCGTCAACGATATACGCATTAACACCTGATTTAATAGCAGAGCTTGTCATTTCAGAATTTGACTCTTCAGTAAACATAACAATAGGCTTAGGCTTGTTTTTATTGACGTCTGTTAGATTTGCAAATACTTCTTCATCTGGAATATCTGCATTAACAATAACAACATCTGCATGTGTCATTTCATTACTGTCAATTAGCTGAGAACTACTACTCATTCGGCAAATAACTTCATGACCTTGGTCTTGCAAGGCTCTACGCAACATGGCAGAGCGTCCGGAATTTTCATCAACTAAGATGATTTTAAGTGCTATATTCATAAGCACGTGATTTTAACCTATGAAGTCATA
>DTUI01000068.1 GCA_012964205.1 Candidatus Thioglobus sp. | reverse complement strand
CACGGTCGTAGAGGATTGGATAGCTGGACCCTGCCAAGAGTTAAGCGCCTAGCAGCACGTGGATTTATTGTATTGGCACCCAATATGTTTGGCACTTATATGAAATCTCCATTCCCGATTGAACATGATTATATTTATGATCAGCACGTAGCCAAAGGTATAGACACTTTATTGCAACGAGATGATATTAAAGGCGATAAAATTTGTGCAGTATCGCACACACGTGGTGGCTATATGACTCTGAAGGCTTTAGTGACATATAATCAGCAAGATCAGAAGGTGGCTTGCTACGTTTCTTATTATCCACATTGGCAAGATCCTAATGCCTCTGAAGCAAAACAGATTTATCAATATGCACCCGAGCTTAATGAGCTTAATGTGCCTACTTTAGTTTTTGTTGGTGAGTATGATCAATACCAAAGAATTCGCCCAATTATGGCCGGTATGGAGGAGTTAAAAGGTAGAGGTATTGATGCTGAGCTGATTATTTATCCAGGCGTTGGCCGTGGATTTGAATTTAGACCGACACATGTAAGGACTTTTGCTGATGATTTAGCAGCAAAAGATGCCAACCAAAGAACTGCCGACTTCGTTAGAAAAAATTTAAATCAATAGTTATTTTTTTTGGTTTAGCAATAAGTTGATTTGATTGGTTAGATTGTTAACGGCACCTTGTTTTGATTTAAAGTACTGATTGGCGTTTTTACCAAGCTGATCAGATTTTTTCTGATCAGTTAATAGCTGGATGATTTCTGTCAATAGCTGATCAGAATTTTGCACCTGAATTGCACCTTGATTGTTGAGTAGTTCAGAAGATATTTCGGCAAAATTAAACACGGTTGGACCAAAAATAATAGGCTTTGAAAGTGCTGCTGGTTCAAGCATATTGTGCCCACCTGTATCATTTAAACTGCCACCCATAAAAACGATATCGCTAATTTCAAAATAGCTCATCATTTCACCCATAGAGTCACCTAATAGAAATTGGGCGCTCGTGGTTGACTTTAATCTTGATCGACGAGCAATGGTTAAATTAGAATGGTTCACTAATTTTTCCACCTCATTAAAACGCTCTGGGTGTCTTGGAACAATAATTAAGAGTGCATCGATGCTATCCTGGTACTTTAAAAAGCTATCGACAATCTGGCGCTCTTCACCTTCATGGGTGCTCGCAAACGTTACCACCAGCCTATCATTTGTAATTTTCTTAAGCGCATTGATAGTTAGTATGTCTGCTTTGGGGTTTAAGTCAAATTTAATATTACCAGCATTAACCACTTTATCCTTTTGTGCGCCAAGAAGGATAAATCGATTGGCTGAGTTTTGGTTTTGTGTTGCAATAATGCTTAAATTATTAAGTGTTTCGTTAACAAGATTGGAGGCAAATTTTTGATATTTTTCAAGTGAGCGTTCAGACATTCTGGCATTGATCAAAATGCTTGGTATATGTTTTTGTTTTAAGGCGTGGATTAGATTAGGCCATATTTCAGTCTCCATCAAAATACACAAATCAGGTTTTATTTTATTAATGTAGCGTTTAACAATAAAACCTAAGTCAAATGGAAAATACAAGTGCAGCACTTCTTTACTATAGTGTTGTTTTAGTGCATCTGAACCTGTTGGCGTCGTAGTACTTACCAATATTCGATGGGCTGGATGTTGTTTAATCAGCGCATCAATTAAAGGGATTGAAGCTCTAAATTCACCAACAGAGACACAATGGATCCAGATAATAGGCACGGGTATTTCATTGATAAAGCCTAGTCGTTCAGAGATTCTTTTACGATATGCTGGTGCCTTGATTGACTTAATAAACAAGCGCAAAAGCATGACTGGCAAAAGTAGATATCCGATTAGGCTGTATAGGGCTTTATTCATTTATGATGGTATAATATTGTTCATTGTATTTTAGCGGTTTTTTATGAAATTTGTAGATTCT
>DTUI01000067.1:2314-9231 GCA_012964205.1 Candidatus Thioglobus sp. | reverse complement strand
GGTATTGCCTACGAATCTTGCTGCTGGGCACTACGCTTGGCGCATTTTAAAAAGCACATAAGTGGTAATGATTACGATTACGTAACTAAATTTGAATTAGTACTTAAAGGTCTAGCATCAACCTCACCAGGTTTGGCTGCACGCCTAGAAGAAGAAGTGCCAAATTATCTGGCTAATTTAAAAGACTTGTAATATACCCACTCCCATCTTAAATATGAAAAAACTCCCTCTATTGGCGTTACTTGCCTCGTTAAATGCATTTTCTGCGAGCAATAGCATCGTCGCAATTGTTGACGATGAGTTAGTTACTTATGACACAATTGGTGTTGAAAACAACTCCAAAGCTGCCAAGCTGGCGGCAGTTAACCGTCAAATTGATAATATTCTAAAAATGCGCAAAGTTGAGCAATTGGGTATTGAGCCTAAAGCTCAAGCAATTAATAATATGCTTAAGCGTGTCGCTCAGCAAAATTCACTAAGCTTGTCGCAGCTTCAAGCAAACTCAGAATTTGGACGAGTAATGACTGACATTAAGAAAAAACTATCTTTCAATGCATTAAAGGAGTTTGTGACCAATAAAGCTGATCTTGTATTAACCCAGGCAGAAATTGACAGCGCATTAGAAAGCAATCCAGCAACTCAAGCAGATGTTGTTAAGCAAATTCGTATCGCTCAGATTGCTGTCAGCTCAATTGAAAAATCAACTTCATTATTACAATCTGAAGATGAGTTAATTAAAGCTTTTTTAACAGACATTTCTATTCAAATTAGCAATGGTAAATCATTTTCCGCTTTGGCTAAATTACATTCTCAAGATGAATCATATAAAAATGGTGGTGAGTCTGGTTGGCTAGTGCAAAATCGACTTCCTAAAGCTTTCGGTAAGGCGCTTAATACATTAAAAATTGGCAAGGTGTCCGAACCATTTAAGGCTGGAAACGGCTGGAGACTGGTTAAAATTATTGAAAAACGCAGTGTGAATAATCATGCTAGAAATGTAAAAGCTGCGCTAGTTCGCCAGAAAAAAAATACCTACTTTAACACTTGGGTTAACAAACTCAGAAAAGATGTTTATATTGAAATCTTTGATCACAAACTATAACCTTTAAATCTTATGTCTAAAACCATTATTATTTTCGGCTTTCATGCCGTTCAAGCGCAACTTGATGCAGCTCCCGAGGGATTTGTTAGAGTCTTAACATTGGATAACCGAAACGACAAGCGAGTTAGTCATATTACCGACCAATTTAGCCAGCTTGACATTCAAGTCACTAAAGCCAATAAACAGCAGCTAGACAAGTTAACAAAAAACCAAACTCACCAAGGTGTTGCAGCAGAGATTTTACTACCCACCCTGCCCAATCAAGATGAGCTAATTAGTTTTGTCTCTAAACTTGAAAATTCAGCGTTAATCTTAATTTTGGATTCTATTCAAGACCCTAGAAATCTTGGCGCATGTTTGCGTAGTGCTAATGCGGCTGGAGTTGATTGTGTCGTCATTAATAAAGATGGCTCTGCACCTATCAATGCACTCGTGCACAAAACTTCAGCAGGCGCACTTAATCAGCTTAAGATCTTTCAAGTAACTAACTTAGCCAGAACTATTAAAGCGTTACAGCAAGAAAATATTTGGGTAGTTGGCTTGGATGGCTCAACCGATACCTCAATATATCAAATTAATTTAACTGATCCAACAGCCTTAATTATGGGCACTGAAGGCAAGGGTTTGAGAAAGCTCACCAAACAGTCTTGTGATCAGTTGGCGTTAATCCCCATGCAGGGAAATGTTGAAAGTTTGAATGTTTCTGTGGCAACAGGCATTAGCCTGTTTGAAGCAAGTAGGCAGCGCCTAAGTTAGTATAACTCCATTGATTCATCAATGGTTTTAGCCCATGCGTCAATACCGCCTCTAAGGTTAATGACATTGCTAAAACCAACGGATTCAAAATAACGAGCAACCTGCATAGAGCGAATACCGTGATGACAAATCAAAACAATCTCTTCTGACTTATCAAGTGAGTCGATATTAGCCATAATTTGACCCATTGGCAATAGTCTTGCCTTGTCAAAATGACACTTATCCCATTCCCACTGCTCTCTTACATCTAGCAATAATGGCGAGTTGCTCTTTAGGTGTTGCTCTAGTTGTTTTGGATCTAAATCTTTCATTGTTAATTTAATTTAATTTAATTGGATGCGAGAACCCCAAGGGATTGGCTCTTTGCCTTTAACAAGCCACATAACAGGGTAATTAGGCTCAAATTGTGGAAACTTACCCATTGCATCGGTAAAGTAAATTAACACACTAGAGGGTGAATCTTGCTCGTCTATATAGTCAAATACAGGATTAAAGTCCGTGCCTTTGCCACCACCAAGAGAGGCTGGAAATTGTAACTCATCCCAAGCTTCAAAGCGCCAAATTAAATTGTCATTAACTTTTTCATCACAAGCAATTAATGTGATTGAGGCGCGCATATTACTTTTAATGGCGTTAATTTCAGAGATAAATTCATCAATCTCTTCTTGAGTAATTGAGCCAGAGGTGTCAATTGCAACGGTAATGTCTATTTGACTTGATCTAAGTGACGGAAGAATTGCATTGCCACTGCGCCTAGATGGACGAGCATAGGAGAAATCATCACGGGCCAGGGTAGACATATACTGTGCTAACAAGGATTGCCATGATAATTGCGGCTGCAAGAAAAAGTCTACTAATTTGGCAAATTCACCATCAAGCTTGCCAGCTTGTTGGGCCAATTGAGCCGATGAAGCAAGGTTTTTTTGCCACCTACTACTTAGCTCTTGCATTTCATCTGGTGTTAAAGGTGAAGGTTGTTCGGCTAAATCGCCAGAGTTTGAATTACCCTGTGACGGCTTGTTGTCTTGACCCTTAGATGATGTATCATCTTTTTGTCCATCCAAACTATCTTCGCGCATACCACCATCTGATTCATCGGCATCATCTTTAGGATTGTCATCATACAAGTGTTGATCCATCGGTTCAGTATCGATACTATCATCAATCATCGGATAGATCTCTTCTGCAATCATGCTTTCATATTTGCTAAAAATTGGCACGTCTAGTGGCGGTCTAAAACCTTCTTTAACTAGCAGTGGATTGATGGCAAAGTCACAAGCCAAATCCCACTTGTGCTTATCTCGATTGCCTCGTCTGGCAAAGTGGGTTAAAGCGCAATGCAATGCTTCGTGAATAAGTACAAACTTGGTTTGATGGTTATCAAGTTTTTCAATAAAACTTGGATTGTAATAAAAACTCTTAGCATCTGTGGCACTGGTTCGACACCAAGATCCAGCTGCTTTCATGGGTAATCTTAAGACTAAATTACCCAAAAAAGGCTTATCCAAAATAAGCTGTGTACGGGCTTTCGTGAGTTTGTTTTCTATTTCCTCAAGGTCAACGTTATCGGTATTGTTTTCATAGATAACATCTTCGCCAATTACTTGGACGATTTTGTCAGGTTTTATTTCGTCATTTTTCCAGAATTGATACTCTGAATCACTCATGCTTTAATAACAGCCGCGTGTTTAGCGCTAGAAAGTAGGATTTCTCGCCTTTGAGTGGCAGAAAGTAGTTCAATTTTAGGGAAAATCTCAGTATCTTCTTTTCGTGAGTGTGATTTCAATAATTGGCCAAATTCTTCTAATAAGCCCGAGTCCGTCTCTAATTCACCCGCCATTTTGTACAATCGCTGGTGTTCTAGGGTTAATTGATCGCATAATTGAGATAATTCAGCTGTTTCAGCGCTCAAAAAGGCAAAAATCGTAGTTTCTTCAGTATCAAAATGCTCAGAATAATCCATTTTAAAATTTTGTGAAATTTCCAAACAAAGAGATTCTATCTCAGTTTTGTCAGTTGATTTGGCTGCGTTAATGCACTTATCAGCCAATGAAAGCGCTGTGTGATGCTCACGCGCTAATATAAGTAATTCACCTGCTACCTTCATTGTCTACTCCATGTACTAGTTAAATTGATGTTTACACCAACCATTAATCAAACATGACGTTGGCAATTTTACCCGCCCAGTCTGAAAATTCAGGAATGGTGAAAATTTCAGAGCCAATTGCCCTTTGCATATCTGACACGAGCATAACGCCTAATTCTTTTTGTGGGAAATCTTTAGCAAAATTTAAAATATTGCCCCATACTTGTTGAGCATCGTCATTGCCTTTTGCAGCAATCGCGCGCCCTGCTAAAGCAGCACAAATTGCATATTGCAAGTCTAGCTCTTCAGGAATGCTAACACTTTCACCGTTGATAATTGCATCTAAATCTGGCAGGTCAGCCATATGCTCAACAAAGGTTGTAATTTCAACACCTGCAACTTCTCCGACACAAGCACTAGCAGCTTGCCTGAATAAAACAAGATCGTTGTCAAATTTTTTCAATGCACGGTGAACAAATTCCCAAGTTCTTGGCGATGGAAAGGCCACTGGATTATGAGCTGGGTCAAATTCAAATAAGTGCTCAGGACGGTAGCGTAAAAAACCAATAATGCGTTCATCGATATTATTGTCATATGCCCAAGCCACCCAATCGTCTAGATTGACATCAAGTTCATAATGAGAAAATCGATTCGCCAAAGGCGCAGGCATAGAATAAGTAACACCACGATCACCTTGGCGATTACCAGCTGCAAAAATCACCCAACCATCAGGCACCTTATAATCACCCAGGCGTCTATCTAAAATAAGCTGGTAAGCTGCAGCAGAAACTGTTGGTGGCGCTGAAGTTATTTCATCCAAGAATAAAATACCTTGTTTTCCATGGCGCTTTTCGTCTGGCAATAATGAAGGGATTGACCAATCAACCAAATCTCCATTTTTAAAAGGAATACCTCGCAAGTCACTAGGCTCCATTTGTGAAAGCCGAATATCAATAATATTAACTTGATGTGCTGTGGCCACTTGAGCAATAATTTGAGACTTACCAATACCTGGCGCACCCCACAACATAACTGGGGTGTGATGACCTTCAAATACTGACTCAAACTCTTGTGTAAGGATTTTATTAACTTGCTCTGGACGCATAATAACTTGAAAAATTGAAAACTGACCATATTCTACCGTAATAGAAGATAAAATCACCTAATATGACTACACCTAATATTACCTCTGATGAATTATGGAATTTTCCTTGTGATTATTCTGTCAAAGCTTTTGGGAAAACTTGTGATGAATTGAATGAAACTGTGCGCAATATTGTTGAACAATATACGGACAAGATCCATCCTGATAGCATTTTTACTAAGCAAAGTTCAAAAGGTGGATACACCTCCATCACTTTAAAAATCATTGTCACCAGTAGAAAGCAGATAGATTCTATTAATCAGGACTTACAAGATTGTAAGCTGATTGCCTATGTCTTGTAGATAGCGATGAAGGTTGTTGAGCTAGGCCGCCAAGATTATCAGCAAACTTGGCAGGCAATGATAGATTTTACCAATGAGCGAACCATTGAAACCGAGGATGAGTTGTGGGTGGTTGAACACCCAGGTGTCTTTACTCAAGGAATTGCCGGTAAGCCCGAGCATGAATTAAATATTAAAAATATCCCGCTAATTAAAACAGATCGTGGCGGGCAAGTGACTTATCATGGTCCTGGGCAATTAATTATTTATTGTTTAATTGATCTAAAGCGCAATGGATTTGGTGTCAAAAAAATGGTGTCAATCATTGAAAACTCTATCATTCAAATGCTAGAATTATATTCAATTAAAGCACACCTTAAAGATGGTGCACCTGGGGTTTATGTTGATCATGCCAAAATTGCAGCCTTGGGGTTAAAGGTAAAGCATGGAAAAACATATCATGGTTTGAGTGTAAATATTGATATGAGTCTTTCACCTTTTTCTCAAATTAACCCTTGTGGATATCAAGGGTTGAAAGTAACACAATTAAGCGACTTAGCGGATAATACCATCCATATGTCAACTGTATCTGAACAGCTGACAAGCCTATTGATTAACAATATTAATAACAATGAATAATAGTTCTATCGAGCAAGAAATTGAAATCAAAGACCTTAAGGGTGAGTCCAAAGTATCGCGCTTAAAAATTAAGCCTGATGCACAGCGTGCACCTTTGCGCAAGCCAAGCTGGATACGCATTAAATATCCAAGCGGCTCTAAAGTTGAAAAACTAAAAACAACCTTAAGAGATCAAAAATTATTTACCGTGTGTGAAGAGGCGCAATGTCCCAATCTGGCTGAATGCTTTACTCACGGTACCGCCACCTTTATGATCATGGGACAAATCTGCACTAGAAGATGCCCTTTTTGTGATGTTGCTCATGGAAAGCCTAAAGCATTAGATGCTGATGAGCCCCGTCATTTGGCTGAGACCATTGAAAAAATGCAGCTTAAATATGTTGTTATCACTTCTGTTGATCGTGATGATTTGCGTGATGGTGGTGCTGAGCATTTTAAGCAATGTATTGACCAGGTAAGAACAAGCACACCGCAAGTAAAAATTGAAATCTTAACGCCTGATTTTAGAGGTCGAGTTGATAAGGCGCTAGAAGTGTTTAAATCTTGCCCACCTGACGTCTTCAATCATAATTTAGAAACTGTACCAAGCCTATATCCAAAGGTCCGTCCTGGTGCAAGTTACGAGTACTCACTTAAACTATTAAAAGCCTTTAAGGATCAACATCCACATGTTGTCACTAAATCAGGTCTTATGCTTGGTGTTGGTGAAACTGAAAAGCAGGTTATTGATGTACTTAAAGATTTGCGTGCACATAATGTTGACATGCTAACCTTAGGACAATACTTGCAGCCAAGCAAGCATCATCTAGCGGTCGAGGCTTATATTCATCCGGACCAATTTGCAAAATACAAGCGTATCGCTGTAGATCTAGGCTTTACTCAGGTGGCTAGTGGGCCAATGGTCAGATC
>DTUI01000067.1:0-2214 GCA_012964205.1 Candidatus Thioglobus sp. | reverse complement strand
CGTCTAAGTGAGGATCTTTATCATCTTACTAAAGATCGTTTTTATCTTCTTTCTTTAGTAAGCCATTAGTATCGATCTTGTCTGAATTAGTAGTCTCTTTTACATCTACTGCATCGTCAGCTTCCTTAGTCTTTTTAGTTAATGCAGCTTTAATCCAATTCTTAGGTTCAGCTTTATTTTCACTAGACTTAGGCTTGCTTTCTTTAACAATATTGTATTTTTCATCAGCATTTGCATCACCTGGCAATAAGCCCATGCTAACCGCAATATTGCGACAAGACTCTTCACCAGCTGAGAGCGTTCCTAATGGAATTACAATCAAGGTAAGTACAGTTGATACCAATACACCGAATAGCAATGAAATTGCCATACCTTGGAAGATTGGATCTAACAAGATAACACTCGCACCACCTACTAGTGCAAATGCAGTAATCATAATTGGTCTTGTGCGTGATGCACAAGAGTTAACTACCGCATCAAAGAATGGCACACCTCTAGCATATTCTTGTACAGTGAAGTCTACCAATAAAATAGAGTTTCGCACAATAATACCAGCCAAGGCAATCCAACCAATCATTGAGGTTGCTGTAAATTCAGCACCAAGCAACCAATGACCCGGAACAATACCCAACAAGGTTAACGGGATTGGCGCCATGATAACAGCAGGAATGATAAAGTTACCAAATTGCCATACTACAAGCATATAGATAACCACAAGCGCTACACCAAAGGCAGTTCCCATATCACGGAATGTTTCATAAGTAACAGTCCACTCGCCACCCCACTCAAACCCTGGAATATTTTGATTAGCTGGCGGGCCTAAATACTCACCTTGAAGCTGAGTGCCATCTAGAGTTTGGTAGCGTAATAATAAATCATCAACTGCAAACATAGCGTAAATTGGCGCACTTAAGCGACCAACCGGTTCACCTAAAACGTACTCGACATCGATCAAATCTTTGTGGTAGATTAAGTCATCTTGCTGCTTATAACTAAACGAACCTAGCTCAGAGATAGGAATCATGCCACCATGCTGTGATGGTACAGGTAGTTGTGTTAAGTATGATAATTGTGAACGCTTAGTTAGTGGAACTTGCAGCCAAATACGTGATGGCTCAAGCGCATTCTTAAGGCGAATAGTACCAACATCAAAGCTATTCATGGCCATAGACAATGTTTCTTTAATCTTCATAACGCTTACACCAAATCGAGATGCTTTCGCAGTATCAACTTGGAAATCAATAACAGGGTATTCATCTCGCATTAAGTTATCAATGTCAGTCATTGTGCCTGACTCAATAAATAACTCTGTTAAGTCATTCGCTAGCTTGCGACGCGTTTCTTTATCTGGGCCATACACCTCTGCAACTACTGGACGAAGCACAGGTGGTCCAGGTGGCATTTCAACTACTGCATAATCTGCACCAGCCTCTTCAGCAATTGTTTTAATCAATTGACGAGCCTCAAGTGCAATTTCATGACTTGAGCGTGAGCGATCTGCTTTTTCTGCAAGCTGGATTTGTAATTCTCCTACCGATGATGACTGACGCAAGTATGAATGACGCACCAAACCATTAAAGTCAAATGGCTTGGCAGTGCCAGAGTATGCTTGAATATCAACCACTTCTGGAATATTGCGTAATTTTTGTGCCATTAAGTGTAATGTTGATGCTGTATTTGACAGTGCAGTACCATCAGGCATATCTACCACAACACCAAATTCAGATTTATTATCTAAAGGTAGCATCTTAACTGGAACAGCCGTCGTATAGAACATTGACATCGCCATGAAAAATACCACAATCAGGCTTATTAAAAATCCCCACCCGTAAGTTGCTTTATTAAATAAAGCTGAAATAGTAGTACGGTAGAAATTAGACAATATCTTAGCTTCTTTTTCTTCTTTCTCATGCATTTTGTGCAGCACGTTAAGTGGCGGCACAAACTTCATAATGAAGTATGGCGTAAATACAAATGCAGCAAACAATGAGAACATCATTGCCACCGAGCCCAATACTGGGATCGGAGCCATGTACGGACCCATCATGCCACTTACTGCGGCCATTGGTACTAACGCAGCAACCACCGTAAAAGTAGCTAGAATAGTTGGATTACCAACTTCACGAACTGCATCGATTGCTGTACCGATTGTAATTTTATTATCTATCAGCCAACGTCTATAAATATTTTCGGTGACAACAATGGCGTCATCCA
>DTUI01000066.1 GCA_012964205.1 Candidatus Thioglobus sp. | reverse complement strand
CTACCAGTACTAGAGCGATTAGCCTTGTCATATGATGATTTGTAAATAAAGTTAATACCTAATTCTTCAGTGACTTTTTTTAATGTTTCGGCTGTTTCCATAGCGAGTGATTCTGACTCAATCACGCAAGGGCCAGAGATAAGGAAAAATGGCTGGTCGATACCGATTTCAAAGTCTAATAATTTCATACTGCTCGCATAGGTTAATAGTTAATAAGTTCAATTATAAGCCAAACAATTCATCTAAAATGAACAGCATTCAGAAATAAATATCAATCATGCCAAATACACCCGATATTCTAAAAAAAATCATTGCCCGTAAAGAGCAAGAAATCAAAGAAGCACTTGAGATAATTCCTTACAATAAAATGATGGAAACGGCCTACGAGGATCGAACAACTCGTGATTTTTTCCAGGCACTTAAAGACAAAGTAGATTTGAAACAAAGCGCTATTATTGCTGAGATTAAAAAAGCATCTCCCTCTAAAGGGGTTTTACGTGAGGATTTTAACGTAGCAGAGATTGCTAAAAGCTATGCCAAGCATGGTGCAGCATGTTTGTCAGTATTAACCGATAAAGATTATTTTCAAGGTGATGATAAATACGTAGCTGAAGCCAGATCTGTTGTTACTTTGCCGGTATTACGCAAAGAATTCATTATTGAGCCTTACCAGGTATTTCAATCTCGAGTGCTTGGTGCGGATTGTATTTTGTTAATCGCTGCCTGCTTGGAAGATCAAAGAATGGAAGATTTAGCCATGTTGGCCATTTCTTGCCATATGGATGTTTTAGTTGAAGTTCATAACCTTGAAGAATTAAAGCGCGTACAAGAACTTCGCCTACCAATGATTGGTATTAATAATCGAAATTTAAAAACGTTTGATGTCACTCTACAAACAACAATTGATCTGTTAGATGCAATTAAAGATGACACACTAGTAATTACTGAAAGCGGAATTTTAGGTGCGCAAGATGTTAAGCTCATGAAAGATCACGACATTCATGCATTCTTAGTGGGTGAAGCATTTATGCGTCAAGAAAATCCAGGTCAAGCACTCGAAGACATCTTTAAATAAAGGCAATAACAATGAAAACAACAGTTAAGTGGATTGATGGCATGATGATGGTTGGTGAGTCAGCCAGTGGCCATGCCATTGTTATGGATGGACCTGAAGAAATGGGTGGCAATAATTTAGGCGTAAGACCTATGGAAATGTTGTTGTTGGGTATGGGCGGCTGTACAACGGTTGATGTTGTTTCTACACTTAAAAAAATGCGTGAAAACGTTAGCAATTGTCGTGTTGAAATATCTGCTGAACGTGCAGATGAGCACCCAAAAGTATTTACCGGTATTCACATGCACTTTGTTATTGAAGGTGAGAATCTTAATGAGAAGAAAATAGCCAAAGCGGTCAGCCTTTCGGCTGACAAATATTGCTCTGCTTCCATCATGCTTGGCAAAACTGCCACCGTTACTCACGACTTTTCTATCAATGCATAATAATTGGGGTTGGCTTGGTACGGCTACCGGTATTTCGGGTGGCATACTGGTTGCACTAAATTTTGAATTTTCTAAATTTGGCTACATACTTTTTATGGTCTCGGCCATAAGCTGGGTTATTCAAGGACTAAGAAACAAAGACAATTCCCTGGTTTTATTAAACACAGTATTCGTTTGCGTCAACATGCTAGGGTTATATCATTGGTTTTCTTGAATCCAGTTTTAATATTAATATTGCTATTAAGCCTAAGTAGCGTAGCCGACAATCATTCAGCTAATTCGGCTAATATCACCGACAAGCTTGAATTGATTAACTACAACATTCTTGATCTTGAAGTTAGCTACGAGCTCGGTGAAGATCTTTACGATATCAGTCTTGAGGCAAGCGACATTAAAAATGAATTATTGTTCCGTGAATATCAAATCGGAACACCTAGAAGTGAAGATAGTAACTGGAGTGAATCAGAACAAATGATTCTTGATGCTAAGATCAAACTT
>DTUI01000065.1 GCA_012964205.1 Candidatus Thioglobus sp. | reverse complement strand
GCGTCTTTTTGACGATCGAATAATTCCAATTAAGTCACTCTAGATGGGTTAGCTAGCTTCTTTAGCTGCTTTTGTTTTAGGTGTAGTTTGATAAACAATCAAAGGCTCTTTCTTTTTCTCAACGACATCTTTATCAACAATCACTTCAGATACACCTTCTAGAGAAGGTAATTCAAACATAGTGTCGAGTAATAAATCTTCTAGGATTGATCTTAAACCTCTGGCACCTGTTTTACGAGTGATGGCTAATTTAGCAATTGCAAGTAATGCTGACTTTTTAAAGGTTAGCTTAACATCTTCTAGATTAAAAATTTCTTGGAATTGTTTGACTACTGAATTTTTCGGCTCGGTTAAAATCTGCACCAAAGCCTCTTCGTCTAATTCTCCCAATGCTGTTTGCACTGGTAGACGTCCTACTAATTCTGGAATTAAACCAAACTTAATTAAATCTTCTGGCTGAAGAAGCTCAAATAAATCAGTTAGAGTTTTCTTTTTATTGTTGTCTTTAACAGTAGCAGAAAAACCAATACCAGTTGTCTTTTCAACACGACGGCCAATAATGGCATCTAAACCGTCAAATGCACCGCCACAAATAAATAAGATTTTTGATGTGTCCACATCAATGGTTTCTTGATTTGGATGCTTGCGTCCACCTTGTGGCGGCACTGAAGCAACCGTACCTTCAATCAGTTTAAGCATTGCTTGCTGAACACCTTCACCTGATACGTCACGGGTAATTGAGGGTGAATCAGAACGGCGTGAAATTTTGTCAATTTCATCAATAAAGATAATACCGCGCTCTGCACGCACCGGATCAAAATCACATTTTGATAACAAGCTTTTAATGACATTTTCAACATCGTCACCAACATAACCTGCTTCAGTTAACGTGGTAGCATCAGCAACCGTAAATGGCACATCTAAAATTCTAGCTAACGTTTGGGCTAATAATGTCTTACCTGAGCCAGTTGGGCCAATCATTAAAATATTTGACTTATCCAACTCCACATCATTTGAGATGTAATCATTCTTTAAACGTTTGTAATGATTATAAACTGCGACTGACAACACCTTTTTAGAATGATCTTGTGAAATCACATATTCATTTAAGAAATCACGCAATTGCATTGGAGTGTAGTTCCAATCTTGATATTCTTTAATTACTTCTGCTACAGACTGCTCGCCCATTAACTCATGACAAGAGTCAACACATTCATTACAAATATGTACACCAGGTCCGGCAATCAGACGATCAACCTCTGATTTTAATTTACCGCAAAATGAACATGAAAGTTCTTTTTTATCGTCTTCTGCCATGATTAACGCTTATCTAATACTTTATCAATTAACCCATAATCCGCAGAATCTGCTGCTGACATAAAGTTATCTCTGTCTGTGTCTTTTTGAATTACCTTTAAGCTTCTACCGGTATGCAATTTCAGTATTTCGTTAAGATTATCTCTGACTGTTAAGATCTCTTTTGCATGGATATCAATGTCACTGGCTTGGCCAGAAAAACCACCTAAAGGCTGATGTATCATCATTCTTGCATTTGGCAAAGCAAAGCGTTTATCTTTAGCGCCCGCTGTTAATAACAGAGCGCCCATTGAAGCCGCTTGACCAATGCATAACGTTGACACATCTGGCTTAATAAACTGCATGGTGTCATAAATAGCCAAACCAGCTGATACCGAACCACCCGGTGAATTAATGTATAAATGAATATCTTTTTCTGGATTTTCAGATTCCAAAAATAACATCTGAGCCACAATCACATTAGCCATGTAATCTTCAACAGGGCCCACTAAAAATATAATACGTTCTTTTAAAAGACGTGAATAAATATCATAAGAGCGTTCACCACGGGCAGATTGCTCTACCACCATTGGGATTTGATTCAGATTGTTAATTTCCATTTAGTTATGCCTTTTCAGTAATGTCAAGAAACTTTTTCTTGACTACTTTGATTTTAGCTTTTTCTAAAATAACGTCTTGAACCATCTTTTCAACAATCATTAATTCAACGCTTGATTTTCTTGTAACGTCTTCATTATAGTAGTCAACCATTTGCTGTGCATTTTCACCATAAGACTGTGACATCTCTTGGATTCTTGCATCAATTTGCTCCATGGTAACCGCCATCTTAGCGTCACTCGAGATTTGATTAATCATCAAACCTAGCTTAACACGACGCTCTGCCTCTTCATTAAAAATTGAAGCTGGCATATCAGCTGGCGCTGTTTGGCCTTGCTGTTGCATACGCTCTTGCATTTCTTCTAGTAAGTTGTGTGCCTCTGCATCAATGCTACCTTGAGGTACATCAAATTTGTTTGCTTCAGCTAACGCATTAAACAAAGCATCTTTGTTTAACTGATCAATACGACCGTCAATTTCAGTACGCATTTGCTCTTTCATACTAACCAACAAGGCATCTATATTGTCTTCACCAAATTTCTTAGCAAAAGCAGCATCAAGCTTAGGCTCTTTTGGAGAGCCAACTTCTTTAACACTAATATTGAATTTAACTGGTTTACCCGCTAAATGCGTTGCTTGATAGTCATCAGGGAAGCTTACATCAAGCTCAACCTCTTTACCAGCAGCAACATCTGTAATACTTTCTTCGAAGCCAGGAATCATTGTGCCCTTGCCTAATACTAATTTAAAGTCTTTAGCATCACCACCTTCAAATGTCTCACCTTCAATTGTACCAACAAAATCAACCGTTACTCGATCGCCATCTTTTGATTTGCGCTTCACTTCTTTAAATTCAATTAGCTGCTCTTGTAAGCCACTTAAAGTTCTGTCTTCATCTTCTTTAGTAATGTCTACTTCAATTTGGTCAATTGCTAATTTAGAGAAATCGGCTAATTTAATTTCTGGAAATACTTCAAATGCAACTGTGTATGTGAAGTTAGTATCACCTTCTGAATCAACATCGGTTAATGATGGACGTGCTGCTGGCGTTACCTTTGCATCAGCCAATGCATCTACTAATGTTTCATTAACAATTTCATTAACTGCTTCAGACTTTGCATTATCGCCAAAACGTTTTTTAACGATTGAAACTGGAACTTTACCCTTTCTAAAGCCATCAACACTCACTTGAGAGGCCATTGTCTTTAAGATTTTGTCAACTTTTGTATTAAAAGTATCGATTGATACGTCGATTGTTAATGATCTTTTTAGACCTTCTAATGTTTCTAGTGAAGTTTTCATGTGTATTAAATCCGTCTCTTGGCTTATAAAAACAGACAATTATACCTAAATTATGGGCGATAAAAAAGGCAGTAAAAACTGCCTTTTTATGGGATTAGCTAATAAGCTTAATGAAGCCCAGCAACATATTGAGACAATGCGTTAATTTCTGTATTAGTTAGACTCTTAGTAAAAGCGATCATCATCTTACGATCATCGTTAGTTCTAGAAGGTGTCTTTGACTCTGTTTGAACATTAATAGATACCTGACGGAAATCTTTCAACTGCTTAGCTGTGTAAGCTGCATGCTGAGACGCCAATGCTGGAAAGCCTGCAGAAGGAATACCCGCACCCTTGGCACCATGACAAGCGATACACGCTGTAATACCTCTAGCTCTATCGCCACCACGGTACAATCTTTCACCTAAGGCAATATTAGCAGTTTTGCTGGCAACACCTTGAGTCGCTAATTGCTTAGAGAAATGAGCCGATAAATTAGCCATATCATCTACAGATAAACCAGCAACAATACTTGCCATTAAACCATCTTTACGGGCGCCAGATTTGAAATCTTTTAATTGTTTGAATAGGTAGCTTTCACCCTGTCCAGCCAATTTTGGAAAATTTGGCACCATTGAATTGCCATTAGCACCATGACACGCTGTACAAGTTGCAGATAAAGCCTTACCTTTAGCGGCATCGCCTGCTGCAAAAGTATTAGTTGAAACAAAGGCCAATGCCGCAGTAAAAATTAGTGCTAACTTATTCATAATATGAGTTTTGACAAAAAATAAGCCGATATTATACGTTAATATCGGCTTATTAAAATTACGAAATGCGCCATAAATGGCGCAAATAATTTATTGACCAGCTAGGTAATCTGCAATTGCTTGCTCTTGTCCTGCTGCCATTGCTGCCATTGCATTCATTGTAGGGTCTTTACGAGCGCCAGACTGGAAGTCTTTAAGCTCTTTTACAACGTCAAGATTAGGACGTGCTGATTTTGCTAATGATGGGTAAGTTGGAATAGCTGATTTACCACCAGTACCATGACAACCTGAACAACCTAAAGCACTAAATGGATTTGCCTGAACCGAACCCATTGCTAATGTGG
Source organism: Candidatus Thioglobus sp. (assembly GCA_012964205.1). Classification (GTDB taxonomy): domain Bacteria; phylum Pseudomonadota; class Gammaproteobacteria; order PS1; family Pseudothioglobaceae; genus Thioglobus_A. Next base: position 5,135 of record DTUI01000065.1, on the reverse strand, counting down.
CTGCAGCCACTAATAAAATCTTTTTCATTACTCTCTCCTTAATTTTTTATAATATAAAATGGTATATAGGTCATAGACCACTAAACTCTGATTATACATACTTTCTATTAATGCGCAAACACTACCACCAAGCCAAATTTTTACTATCCTGTCCTTCTTTAAAAGGCGCTCCAGCCGATGAAGGCTATGAAGTTATCTTCGCTGGAAGATCTAATGCTGGTAAATCCAGCTCGATTAATACACTCACCATGCAAAATAAATTGGCTAAAGTCTCACGAACGCCAGGACGCACCCAGCATTTGGTATTTTTTGAGCTTGATAAAGATAGGCGCCTGGTTGACTTACCTGGTTATGGCTACGCTAAAGTTCCAAATCATATTAAAAATCAATGGCATAAAGACATGGGTGAGTATTTCGAAAAGCGTGATTGCTTACGAGGTGCAGTTTTAGTGATGGATGTTCGCCACCCTTTAAAACCTTACGACAAAATGATGCTTGAATGGTGTGTTAGCATTAATCTACCCACTCAAATTATTCTGACAAAATCTGACAAACTCAAAAAAGGTGCTGCTGCCAATACTTACCAGCAAATTAAAAAAGAAGTTAAGGATTATCCTTATATTGATGTTCAGCTTTTTTCTAGCCTTAAAAGACAAGGCTTAGAAGAGCTTTGGTCTCGTCTGGATACCTTCTTTGGTTATATTGACTAAATGCATTTAACCGCTGACCTATCTCACATTGGCACAATAGATACCGTTGTTGTTGCCAATAATCGTCAGGTTTTAGCTTTTAAACGATCATTCTCCAAACAACATCCTAACACTCAACTGCCTGATATTTTTTCATGGCAACAATATCTAAAAAACTACTGGCAATCACAGCAATTCCAAAATAATCAGCGCCTCATTGATGCCACTGAACAACGATATTTATTAGAATCTTCACTAGATGCTTGTGGCCAAACTATTCATAACCAACTACTCAATGAAGTGGTTAAAAACTATGATTATTGTGCCAATCATTTGATTGAATTAACCACATTGGCTAATTCTAAAATTCAAATTTGTGAAGTTTTCACTCAATGGATTACATATTATCAGCAAGCCAAACAACAATTAAATTTAGTTGATACTAATGATCTTGGCGGGTTAATTCTAAAAGATCAAACTGACTTAAAGTCTCCGTACGTATATGGATTTAAGACTTTAACCCCATTACAACAACAAATTTTCAATGCTGTAAATTATCAAATTATTCGTAGTGAGCGTACAAATATCCGTGAGCAACATTGCTTTGACAATACGCTTGATGAAATAATGGCGTCTGCCTTATGGGCCAAACAACAACACCAAGACAATCCACAGCATTCAATTGTGATTGTTTGTCCACAATTAAGCGATCTCCAGCATCAATTGATATCCACTTTTGATCAAACTTTTGACGATCAATTGGTTGAAACTGGGCAAAAATCTTACAACATATCTCTAGGCTTGCCACTTTCTCAATACGGACTTGTTGAGGATTGTCTAAATTTATTAGAAATTTCTGATCAGCTCAAGACAGATAAGATAAACACTACTTTATTTACTAAAGTGCTTCGCAGTGTATATGTGCATGGCCATCATCAAGAAAAAAGCGCTCGTCACTCACTGGCCAATCGCACCACTGCTTTAGCACTTGAGTATTTTTCATTAAATGCATTAACCTCTATCATTGATACTTGTCCAATTTTATTAGAGATGATTGACCAAATTAAAGCTACACCATCAGTCAATCAATCCTTAAGTGACCACTTACTGAGCTTTAATAACACACTAAGTGTTTGGGGGTTTGCGACTGATCGCCAACTAAGTAGTAGTGAATATCAGTTGTTTAACAAATATTTGAGCAGTACGCTAACTCTAAACCAACTTTCATTGCATCAAGGTAAATGTAGTTCAAACACTGCACGCCACAGATTAAATGAAATGACTAATCAAGTGGTATTCCAGCCTCAAGCAAGCAAAACCAATATCCAAATCATTGGCTCGCTTGAAGCAGAAGGATTGCACTTTGACCAAGCTTGGGTCATGGGTATGACTCATGACTTCTTACCTGCAAAACTAAACGCACCGCGCTTTATTAGCAGTGAGATTGCCATTCAACATCAAATTCCATTTAGTAGTTATGAGCTAGTTCAATCTGATGCACAAGATACATTAGCCAACCTCAGCTCTTTAGCTGATAAAGTTGTATTCTCATATGCAAAATCACATTTTGAATCCGAACAGCTGCCATCGCCTTTGCTGGATTTTCCAACCGAGTCTGATCCTCAAATTAACGCGCAAGTTATACCAATTACAACCGAGCTAATCGAAGATGAAATCACAACAAAATTCAATAAGACTGAGGTCAAATCTGGCGTTTCCATACTAAAAGACCAAATGGCTTGTGCTTTTAAAGGCTTTGCACATCGACTTGATGTAGAGTGTTACGATGAGCCGCATATTGGCCTGGACAGACGCGAACAAGGTAATGTTATTCATACTGCTTTACAATATATTTATGAAGAAGTTAATTCAAAATCAGCTCTGCTGGCACTTGAGCAAACACAGCTTACAAAGCTAATTAGCCAAAAGATTTATTCAGCATTAAAACGCTACCAAAATTCTGGTTTTAAAGTCATCGAGCAAGACAGGTTACAAAGCCTACTACTCAAGTTTATCGAAACCGACAAACTTAGAGAAAATTTTCGAGTACTTGCAACCGAACGTAGCGTACAAGTTAACATTGCCGGGCTAGGCTTTAATACTCGGCTTGATCGACTCGATAAAATGGATAATGGTGATCAAATTGTATTTGACTATAAAACTGGATCCAGTTCCACCACAAAGTGGTGCGGGCAAGAAATCATCGAGCCACAATTACCTATTTATAGTGTTACCAACAACACCCAGGGCGCTGCATTTATTGAGCTTAACTCTAGTTCGGTAAGTTTTAAAGGCTTATCAAAAGATCCAGACTCATTACCCAAACAATCTTCTTACAAAGGCAAGTGTCAAGAGTGGGACGATCAACTAAACTCGTGGAAAGTTAAGCTTAATCAAGCAAGTAGTGATTTTCAATCAGGCCAAGCTCAAGTATTGCCCAATAAAACTGCTTGTGACTATTGTGAATTTGACTTATTGTGTCGCGTTTAATGACGCAGAGATAATCGATTTTTTTTCATCAACAATCGCCTGAGCGATATTGGTTTTATCCAATGAAGCAATATCAATAGCACCCAACAAACCCTTAAGTTTAATAACACCATCAACATTCACTGATAGCAATTGATATACCTTGAGTAAATCCTCAAACCTATCCTTACGCCTTAGTGCATCAGTCTTTGCAAAAAACTCATAAATTAACTCAGCCGTTTGATCATCGAACGACTGAACAAATTCATAAAACTGCGCACTGAGCTTTGCCAATTGCTCGTATTGTTTTGGGCATTTTAATCGCTTGCACAATTGACTAATGGCATCGACTTTTTCATTAATCAGCCAAACACAAAATTTAAGATGTGGCTGATCAGTATTAAGATCATCCAAAAACTCAAACTTATTATTATGACTTTGCTGCTGATTTATTGATAACGGCGCAAACACACGCTCATAAGCATTACAAGCTGACAATACCTTAAAAAAAGCTGATGGTGTTACGTAGGTTAATGATTTTTCTAATTCTTTAAAAACACGTTCAGGTGTCAGTGCATCAACCTCACCAGAATCCACCATTTGCTTCATAAGCCTATGGGTTGCATGTGCCACTTTAAAACCAAATGGTTTAAATCGTGCAGAAAATCGTGCAACACGCAATACACGCACAGGATCTTCACTAAAAGCATCTGACACATGTCTTAGCAAACCCTGGTTTAGATCTTCTTGACCATTGAATGGATCAAATAATTCATCATTATTTCGAACATCTTGAGCAATGGCATTAATGGTTAAATCACGGCGTGACAGGTCTTGCTCGAGTGTTACTTGGCTAGAGGTATCAAACTCAAAACCTTTGTAGCCTTTACCAACCTTTCGCTCCAATCTTGCTAGTGCGTATTCTTCTTGAGTGCCTGGATGCAAAAAAACTGGAAATTCTTTACCCACTTGACGGTAGCCCAAATCTAGCATGTCATCTGAAGATGAACCAACTACCACCCAATCTTTTTCAGTGTGCTCATTGGCAATGCCTAACAAATGATCACGAACCGCGCCACCTACTAAATAAATTTTCATTCGCTCAAATGATGTGTAAATACAAATATAATACCCTAATGGATATATCAAAACTCACGCCAGAACAGTTTAAAGTCACTCAGCAATGTGGCACTGAAGCACCTTTCACAGGCAAGTATGTTAATCACCATGAAGATGGTCATTACGTTTGTGTCTGTTGCGATCAGGTGTTGTTTGCTTCTAACACCAAATTTGACTCTGGCACTGGCTGGCCAAGTTTTTATGACATTGCTAATTCTGATAGTGTTAGTCTAATTACTGACAATACTCACGGCATGACGCGCGTTGAAGTTAGATGCAAGAAGTGCGAGGCTCACCTTGGCCATGTATTTACTGATGGCCCCGCACCAACTGGGCAACGCTACTGTATTAATTCTGCCTCACTAGGCTTCAACCCAAGCTAATTATGCATATTCATATTCTTGGTATCGCAGGTACTTTTATGGGTTCTTTAGCTCTCATTGCCGAACAACTTGGGCATACAGTTAGCGGGCAAGATCAAGGTGTTTATCCACCAATGAGCACTCAACTCGATGAGCAAAATATCAACTTTACTCATGGCTATAATGCGGATGACATGCCACAGGCTGATGTTTTTATTATTGGCAACGCCTTATCACGTGGCAATGAATGTGTCGAAGAAATCCTCACTAAGCAATATAGTTATACATCTGGTGCGCAATGGTTGAGTGAAAATGTACTGCAGAATAAATGGGTTCTAGCGGTATCAGGCACACATGGAAAAACCACTACAGCTAGCATGCTAGCGTGCATCCTAGACTATGCAGGTTACAATCCTAGTTTTTTAATTGGTGGCGTGGTGGAAGAATTTGGCGTCTCATCTCGATTAACCGATTCAAACTTCTTTGTTATTGAGGC
>DTUI01000064.1 GCA_012964205.1 Candidatus Thioglobus sp. | reverse complement strand
TTGTAATGGAAACCCCAGTCTGAATCATTGTTCATGTTATTGTTGTTCGAGAATGGACCCATGTTTTGAGCACCACTAAAAGGACCCATGTTTGAACCGCCACCGAATGGACCCATGTTCTGGCCACCAGTAAATGGACCCATGTTAGAACCTGAGTTAAAAGGACCCATGTTATTGCCACCGCTGAATGGACCCATGTTTGAACCGCTGTTCATAGGACCCCAGTTACCCATGCCGCCTTGGTTACCCCAACCAGTGTTACCACTATTATTGGTGTGCATAAATGCTGAAGCTGATACTGAAGCCACTACTGCGGCGATTGCTACGATTTTTGTTGCGTTTTTCATTTTATCCCCTCTAAGAGTTTATTTAATTATATAGTCTAATAAGCAAAATATTCATGTCTACTTACGGGCCATAATACGCCACTCATAGCACCGTGCAACACTATCACTAGATTGTAATATTACTATATAGTTGTAATGATTGAATTTAGCGTCGAACTTGGGCGCATCACTTTAGCTACAAGCTCTGAATCAGGTTGATAATAGCCACCCAATTCAACAGCTTGACCTTGAATGCTATTTAGCTCAGAAACGATACTAGCTTCATTCGTAGATAATGCATCGGCTATCGGTGCAAACTGTGATTTCAAACCAGCATCTTCTGATTGCTCAGCTAGCGCTTGCGCCCAATATAGTGCTAAATAAAAATGACTACCACGAGTATCGAGTTCACTAACTTTGCGTGATGGTGATTTATCATTATCCAAAAACATGGCTGTTGCTGCATCGAGTGTAGTTGCTAGCACTTGAGCCTTAGGTGCATCAAAAGTGGTAGCCAAATGCTCTAACGATACAGCTAAGGCTAAGAATTCACCTAAAGAATCCCAACGTAAGTGATTTTCAGAAATTAATTGCTGAACATGTTTAGGCGCTGAACCACCTGCACCCGTTTCAAACAAGCCACCACCATTCATCAACGGCACAATTGAAAGCATTTTTGCCGATGTTCCTAATTCTAATATTGGGAATAAATCTGTTAAATAATCTCGAAGCACATTACCAGTTACTGAAATGACATCATTGCCTTGTTTTACTTGTTGCAATGTAAACCTAGTAGCCTCTTCAGGCGACATAATACGAATATCAAGATCTGTGGTGTCGTGATTTAATAAGTATTCATTAACCTTTATAATCATTTGAGCATCGTGTGAACGATTCTCATCTAGCCAAAATATAGTTGGCAAACTGGTCGCTCTAGCGCGTTTCACAGCTAACTCTACCCAGTTTTGAATTGGGGCATCCTTAACCTGACACATGCGGAAAATATCATCAGCCTCTACAGACTGTTCAAGTAGTACATGGCCATTTTCAGTAATAACACGCACGGTACCTGGCGCTGATAGCTGGAACGTTTTGTCGTGAGAGCCGTACTCTTGCGCTTTTTGCGCCATCAAGCCAACATTTGGAACAGAGCCCATGGTGGCAGGATCAAATGCACCGTGCTCTTTACAAAAGCTGATGGTTTCTTTAAATACACCAGCATAACAACGATCAGGAATCACAGCCATGGTATCTTGCTGTTGGCCATACTTATTCCACATTTGGCCTGATGCTCTAATCATGGCTGGCATTGATGCATCAATAATCACATCACTAGGCACATTTAAATTGGTAATACCTTTATCAGAATCAACCATAGCTACATCGGGCTGCTTAGTATAAACCGCTTGAATGTCTGCTTCAATTTCAGCTTTTTTGCTGACATCTAAGTTTTTAATTTTATTTAAAACATCGCCTAAACCATTATTTGCGCTAATGCCTAGCTCTTCAAAAACCACCGCATGCTTGTTAAACACATCTTCAAAGAAGACGCTAACTGCCTGGCCAAAAATAATAGGGTCAGACACTTTCATCATGGTGGCTTTCATGTGCACAGAAAATAAAATATTTTTTTCTTTTGCAACGATAATGGATTTGGCTAAAAAATCTCTCAATGATGATTGACTCATTACTGCAGTGTCAATAATTTCACCGGCTTGTAGAGAATCTAAAGACTTCAACTCTTCAATAGAGCCATCAATTCCTTCAAATTGAATACTAAATTGAGTTGCATCGACAAGGGTTAATGATTTTTCCGAGCCGTAAAAATCACCTTCAGACATACTAGATACAACCGTTTTAGAATCAGAAGCCCAAGCGCCCATTGCATGCGGGTTTTTCCTGGCGTAGCTTTTAACCGATGGTGGTGCACGACGATCAGAATTCCCTTCGCGCAATACTGGATTTACCGCACTTCCTAACACTTTAGAGAAAGTGGATTTAATCGCCTTATCTTCATCACTTTTAGGATTGGAAGGGTAATTTGGAATATCGTAGCCGTGCGCTTGAAGCTCAGAAATAACGGATTCTAACTGTGGAACAGAAGCGCTTACATTAGGTAGTTTGATAATGTTGGCATCTGCTGAAGTTGCAATTTCACCTAGATCAGTTAATGCATCACCCACCACTTGCTCTGCGGTTAATCTGTCAGAAAAATTAGCAATTACACGAGCTGCTAGGGATATATCACGCGTCTCAACGGTAATATCAGCTGCACTTGTGAATGCTTTAATGATTGGCAATAATGAATAAGTTGCCAATGCTGGCGCTTCATCGGTCAGCGTGTAAATAATCTTGGTTTTATGTGACATGATTACATTATTTGTAAATTGAGTATTTTAGCATCCTCACCGTTTGAGTAATATTTTTTGCGCGTATCAATCAGCTTAAAGCCATAATTTAGATAAAAACTAATCGCAACAGTATTAGATTTTCTAACCTCTAAAAGAATGGCGTTAATCACACCACCCTGCTGGCTGGCTACTAAATGATTTAATAATTGCTTGGCTAAGCCTTGGCGCTGAAAATCAGGATCAATGCAAATGTTTAATATATCGATAAACTCAATGGATTGTAAACTTAGTAAGTACCCTGCAATTGTCTCATTAAGCAGTATTAGCTGAATTTGACTATTGTTATTATCAAACGAGTCGATGAACTTTTGCTCATTCCAAGGGTGCTCATACGCACGATTTTCTATCGCTAGTATTTGCGTTAAATCTTGCTTTGACGCTTCTCTAAAGGAAGTATTGATAGGCTTTATTATCTGTTTCATTTTGATAAAAATATCCAAGCTCATCAAAATTCTTCTCAAGCTCAGTAACGCCTGATGCCTGTAAGCCAATCAATACACGACCAAAATCAGCGCCATGATTGCGATAGTGGAACAAAGTAATATTCCAATTATCACCGACCTTTTTCAAAAAGTTTAACAAAGCACCTGGGCGCTCTGGAAATTCAAATCGATACAGCACTTCATCATCACAACTACTACGCCCACCCACCATATAGCGGATGTGCGTTTTGGCAATGGAGTTGTCAGACATGTCAAGTACATCAAATGACTCTGACAAGGTGTTGAGCAATTGCTTCTTTTCAGCTAAGCCGTTGCTTAGTGACACGCCTACAAAAATACGCGCTTGAGTATCTGAGCCATAGCGGTAATTAAATTCAGTGATAGAGTGATCTTCAAGCATTTGACAAAATTTTAAAAAGCTGCCTGGTTTTTCATCAATAGTAACTGCGATGATCGCCTCAACATGTTCACCAATATCTGCACGCTCTGCAATGTAGCGTAATCTGTCAAAATTAACATTTGCACCAGATACAACAGAGATTAAGTTTTCATTTTTAAGCGAATGTGTTTTGACGTACTTTTTGATGCCCGCTGTCGCAAGTGCGCCAGCAGGTTCAGCAATTGAGCGAACATCCTCATAGATGTCTTTAATAGCTGCACAGATTTCATCATTACTCACCAGAATCACTTCGTCCACCACTTGCCTAGCAATCTCAAAGGTTTTTTCACCAATTTGCTTAACAGCTACACCATCAGCAAAGCGCCCCACTTCAGGCAAAATTACTCGCTCATTATGTTTGAGTGCTTCGTATAGGGTTGGGGAATCTTGCGGCTCAACACCAATGACTTTAATTTCTGGTGCGTAGTGTTTGATATAAGTTGCCATTCCAGCAATCAAACCGCCACCACCAACTGGGACAAAGACTTTGTCAATACCTGAAAGCTGCTCTAACAATTCTTTAGCAACCGTCGCTTGGCCAGACATGACTTCAATATCATCATAAGGATGAATAAATACCAAATCTTGCTCTTGCTCTAGCTGCTTGGCATACTGGTACGCATCATCATACACATCACCATGCAAGATAACTTTTCCACCTAATTGCTCAACCGCATTAACTTTAATTTTTGGCGTTGATAATGGCATAACAATAACTGACTCAATACCTAGTTTTTTGGCAGATAAAGCCACACCCTGGGCGTGATTTCCTGCACTTGAGGCCACAACACCTTTAGCCGCTTGATCGGGCGTTAATGAGGATATTTTTTGATATGCGCCTCTAAGCTTAAATGCATGAATCGCCAGCTCATCTTCGCGTTTTAGATAGACGTTGTTATCTAGGCGTTTAGATAATTGAAACGCTCTAGATAAAGGGGTAACGTCAACAACATCATATACACGTGTGTTGTCAGCTAGCTTAACAATGTTGTGCATGTAGCTCCTGTAAATACGCAACATCAACAAAAGTTGATTCCGTTGGATTGCCTTCAATCATCTCAAATGGTTGATTCAGCTCACCCAGATTATTTAGAATAACAACAGCACCTGTAAAATCATGCGTGTCGGTGTATTCATTAACCGTAATAATTGTTTTAAGATTGGCGTGTGTTGCTGAAACAATACCATTACGAGAATCTTCAAAAGCAATACACTCAGAAGCATCCAAATTCATTTGATCCAACACATAGCTATAAATGTCACCTGCAGGCTTAAGGTTAGGCACTACATCGCCTGCACCAATCACCTCAAACCAGCCAAGTGCCTCTTCACCCAATGTATTACTAATTAATGCAACTACATTAGCAGGTGTAGTTGTTGTAGCAATTGCCATACGTAACCCAGCCGCTCTTGCTTCCTGGAATAAACGCGTTACACCAGGGCGTAATGGCATGGCACCTTCATCAACGATGCGCACATAAATTTTTGTTTTAAGTTGGTGCAATGACAAAGCAAAGGCATCTAGGTCATCGGTTTTAAATTCTGGTAAATAATTATTGACATAATGTTTGATGCGAAGTTGACCACCGGTTACATCTAATAATTTATGATACAACTCATTCGACCACACCCAATCTAAGCCTAATTCTTTAAAGGCTAAATTAAAGGCAACCAAATGCCCATCCCTTTCAGTGTTTGCAAGGGTTCCATCAACGTCAAAAATTAATGCTTGTAATGCCATAACTACCTTTATAATTAAATAAGTGAAAAATAAATTGCTATTTTAAGTCACTTTAGGTATAAACATATTTTTTTTAACTTATTCTCAACATCATGTCACAGACAGACTATCAAAATATTCCGGATTACTCTCCAAAAGCGAATGAAGAATTCATGAGTGCCGAGCAACTCAATCATTTTAAAGCTAAGCTAGGCGTTTGGCGTGATCAACTAGTTGATGATGCCGAATCAACTATCAATCACATTCAAGAAGACTCTACGCAAGTGGCTGATATTAATGATCGTGCAACTTTAGAAGAAGAGTTTGCATTAGAACTTAGAACACGTGATCGTGAGCGCAAATTAATTTCTAAAATTGACAAAACGCTACATACGATTGAAATGGGTGATTACGGCTATTGTAAAACTTGTGGTGCTGAAATTGCGTTAGTTCGTCTTGAGGCTCGCCCTACTGCAGATGAATGTATCGATTGTAAAACCATTGCTGAGAAAAGAGAAGTTTAATTTCTCTTATTTTTAGAGACTCTCTAAAAATGCTGATAAGACTGACAAGTCTTATCATTATCAAATCCCACAATCTTTAAATTTTGATTTTTAGTAATCACACCAATCTTGGTAAGTGTAATTCCTAGATCTATCTCAATTTTTTTCAAATCATCAATGCGTGCTTCTGGCACACTAAAGCACAATTGATAATCATCGCCACCAGCCAGTGGCAAACACCAATCGTTGGTTTTTTCTAGATGATTACTCAATTCTTGACTCAGTGGAATGTCTGCTAAATTAATACTAGCACCTACGTTAGAGCTATAAAGGATATGACCAAGATCTTGCTCTAAGCCATCTGATATATCAATACACGCATTGGCAACCCCAAGCAAAGCCTGACCCAGGCTCACTTGTGGATTTGGCATATTAAACTGCTTTAACAGCTCCTTACTTGGGTTAATCCCTTGTTGAATCTGTTGCCAAGCAAGCGCTGCATCTCCAATGGTATTAGAGACAAAGATAGCATCTCCAACTTTGGCTGAAGATCTTAACAATGCCTGTCCACTTGGTACAGTGCCAGTCACATTAATGGTGATACTAAGCTTACCCTTGGTAGTATCACCGCCCACCAGGTTAATTTGATATTCATCGGATAATGATTTAAGTGAGCTGGAAAACTGCTCAAGCCAGTGTTGATCAAACTCAGGTAGTGTTAATGCTAGAGTGAAGTATTTAGGCGTGGCACCCATTGCTGCCAAATCACTTAAATTTACCGCTAAGGCTTTATGGGCAATATCTGCTGGAGAAGTTTCTTGTGGAAAATGAACACCCTCAATAAGGGTATCAACACTGGTAGCCAATTGATAATTAGCATCAATAGAGATTAATGCGCAATCATCGCCAACAGATAATTCAATTTTGTTTGCCTGCTTCCAATTGAAATATTTTTCAATTAGATCAAACTCATTCATTGAGGATATTTTTGTGCGATTTTTTGATCAACTTCACCGCGACCCGCATTGAACATCGAGCCAGACCCTAGCACTGCAGAAATCAACACCGCAAAAAACAAAGGAACAATACCAAGTAGCGTGAGAATTGATTCAATAATGCTAGTACCATCCATGCTACTGACATTATTATCGCCAATCACCATACCCAGTGAAGTGATTAAAAAATAAAATACATAAGCCGAGATAAGTATTTTGTAGCGATTAAGCGACATTTGCCAATGAATATAGACCAAATATACATCATCAACCTTGGCTTTTTTAGTACGAAAATACGTGTACAAAATAATAGCCATAGAAACCATAACGGTTAACCCTATGGCAATATTAAGACTGGTGTTTAATAACTTGATTAACCCCAATGAACCAATAACATGAACAAGAATAGCATTAATCGTAAATAATTCGTGTGCAGCTTTAGCTTCTCTTCGCTCTTGGCTGCTTGCGTCTATTTTAATAATCATGATATTAGTTTACTCTGTCTGGCCAGCTAAGGCCATTAGCAGTTTTACATGTATGCGTTATCAGTATTGGTATGATCAGTTACATCTCGCACTGATTTAATTTCTGGGAAACGATTTCTCAATTGTGTTTCAACACCTTGTTCTAGCGTTGCTTTAACAGAAGAACAACCTTGGCAACCGCCACCAAAATTAAGGATTACATCCATATCTTTGGTGATTTCAACTAAATCAACAAAGCCACCGTGCGATGCTAGACCTGGGCTGATATCAGAGGCAAGCACATAACGAATTTTCTCTTCCAATGAAGCATCTTCTTTCGGCTCTTCGCCCTTAGCATTTGGCGCTGTAATGGTTAGCTTTTTTCCAGTTCCTTCATCTTTTAGGGCAACTTCAGATTCTTTTAAATATGGAAAGTTAAGCTTATCAACATACGCTAGAAAGCCTTTGTATTCAAATTTTTCATAACCTGGTGTTAGGTCTTTAGGGTGGCAAAAATTAAACGACACAGTTGCTGCAGGCGTTCCTGCTCTTTCCACGTCAACCTTAAGGCCTAATTCAGCATCATCTTGCTGGGAAAATAAATCTGCAACGTAAACTTGTGCTTCATCTGTAATATCAAACATGGCTATCCTTGGTTAAAAATTATATTATCGATCAATCGAGTTGATCCTAAAAATACCGCACATAATATCGTAATTTTAGCTGTATTATCGGTGATAGATTTAAGGGTATTGGCATCTAGCACTGACAAATACTCAACTTTAAAGTGTTTTTCTAGCGCCTCTTGAGTGTGTTTAGTTGAACTAATAACATCACCACCAGATAGAATTTGCTGTTTTAAAACGCTCAGTTGTTTGTATAGCTCTGGGGCTAACTGTCTTTGCGCTTTGGTTAGGTATTGATTTCTAGTGCTCATTGCCAGCCCATCATTTTCTCGAATGATGGCACCTGATAGTATTTTGACTGACAATACTTGCGCTTCAACCATTTGCTTAATCACCAGTAATTGCTGATAATCCTTTTGGCCAAAAATAGCCACAGTAGGTGTCACAATTTCAAACAATCGATACACGACCTGCGCTACACCATCAAAGTGCCCAGGACGAGTACCACCGCACAACCCTTGGGCCAGACTACCGGCCTTAACATCACTGGACAAACCTTTTGGATATATCTGTTCTGCTGTCGGTGTAAAAACCACATCTACTGGGTAATTTTCAAGCAGGGTTAAATCATCTGATAATGTTTCAGGGTAGTTATCAAAATCTTCATTTTGAGAAAATTGCGTAGGGTTAATAAAAATACTCACCACCACCCTATCTGCTACTTGTGCTGCCTTAGATACTAATGATAAGTGCCCATCGTGCAGGCCACCCATGGTTGGCACAAAAGCAACAGTTTCTCCTTTACCTTTCCATTGAGATATTAAATCAATAATTTGTTGATTGTTTGAACAAACTTGCATTAGAGTCGCCTTTTAATAACTATGCTGATCGCTCGGGAATTTTTGCTGCTTAACCGCACTGATAAAATTATTAACGGCTGTTTTAATATCTCCAGATTCAGTTAAAAAGTTTTTAACAAACTTAGGCGTTCCACCTTGAGTAATACCGAGCATGTCATAGCTTACCAACACCTGGCCATCACAATCTACACCAGCGCCAATACCAATGGTAGGAATGCTCAGCGCTTGTGAAATTTGCTTGGCTAGCTCAGCAGGAACACACTCAAGTACAAGCACTTCCACACCCCAAGATTCCAATGCCAATGCATCGTCAATAATTTTCTGGGCGCCTTTCTCATCTTTGCCTTGAACCTTATAACCACCCATCTCAATCACTGATTGGGGCTGTAAGCCTAAATGCCCACAAACTGGAATATTATTGTTTTGTAAAATTTGGAAGATGTCTTTATGTTCAGAGCCGCCTTCAAATTTCACCATTTCACCGCCTGCTGCAATTAATAATTTTGCATTGTCTAGCGCTTGTTGAGAATTGGTATAACTTTGATATGGCATGTCGGCAATTAACAATGCAGTCTTAACACCCTGTGCAGCTGCCTTAGTATGATAAATCATGTCATCCATCGACACGGCTAACGTATTCTCACCGCCTTGTATGACGTTGCCAAGCGAATCGCCCACTAAGATTGTATCAACCCCGCATTCATCAAATAATTTTGAAAATGA
>DTUI01000063.1 GCA_012964205.1 Candidatus Thioglobus sp. | reverse complement strand
CTACCCACATGTCACCCAGCACTTCAAACAGCATTCTAGCGCTTCGACCAGTGTTGCGATTTTGTCTCAGTTGGTTGAGTAATTCCCAGGACTCTTCACCTAAAAAACGACATACTACTTCCTTGTCTGAGAACGAAGTATAGTTGTAAGGGATTTCGCGGTATTTCTTCAAGTCCTTAAAGAGAGTAGTTAGTTTCGCTTTATTTTACTATAATGGGTGGCAACTGTATTTGTTGTTAGGAATCTTATGTTGTGGATAAAAGCTTTTCATATTATTAGTGTTATCACTTGGTTTGCAGCGTTGTTTTATCTACCACGCCTGTTTGTTTACCATGCCATGAGTGATGATAAAGTGAGTATTGAGCGCTTTAAGGTGATGGAGCGCAAGCTTTACCGCGGTATTATGATGCCGAGTTTTGTGATTGCAACTATCTTAGGTGTATGGATGTTGCAAGATTATGCGTGGCAAGCTTATGCTGGACAATATTGGTTACATACCAAGTTAGCATTGGCAGGTGTTTTGATTGCTTATCATTTTTATTGTGGACATTTGTTGAGTGTTTTTGAGGCAGATCAAAACACGCGTTCGCATGTGTTTTATCGTTGGTTTAATGAATTTCCAGTATTGATACTGGTAGCAATCATTATTTTGGTAGTGGTCAGACCTTTTTAATTATTTAGCGGTGAGTTTTAAGTAGTTATCTGCCAATGCTTCGTAAATAGGCTGTGTGAATATCTTCTTAGAAATAAAGTTAGCAATAAAGGCGACAATTAAACCTGGAATTAGCAAGTGTAAGCTAACCGTCATTTCAAGAATAACAAAAGTAGACGTTAAAGGCGCTCTAATAACCGCGCTTAAGTAAGCAATCATCGCCATCATTACAATTACTTCGGTATCGATCTGTGTGTAGAATCCAGCAGCTTCTGAACCAATGCCTGCACCAATGGCAATACTTGGCATAAACACACCACCTGGAATTGTAGAAGCAAAAGATGTGAGGGTGGCAAAGTATTTCATTGCAACAAAATCCAAACCCAAGGTTTCGTTGTTGAGTATTTGTAAAACTTCCTCGCGTCCAGAACCTGCGATTTGTCCAGCAGATAGATAGTTAAAAATGGCGATAATTAAGCCGATAAATATAGCAATTACAATGACTCTGGCCTTACTGTGGGAGATAAATTTATTGATAAGATACAAGGTTGTTTTAGCAAACAATCCACCTAACACACCAGTAATAATTGCTAAAGGTATAAGCTGCCAAATCAAAGTTAGATCAAATGAATGCAAGGACAGGTCGGTTAAATATGCAGCATTGCCACGATAAATGATAGCAAACCAATAAACTATAGCACTCACAACAGCAATTAGTACCAAAGCTTGTTTTTTTAGTTTCCGGCCAATCTCTTCGTAGGCAAACAGTACGCCAGCAATCGGTGCATTGAAAGCAATAATAAGTCCTGCACTACCACCAATGGCAATCAAACTATGGATTAGTAGTTTTCGTTTGAGTTTGATGAAGCGATTAAAGCCATAAAAGATAGAGCCACCAATATGGATGCTAGGCCCCTCAATGCCGATTGGTGCACCACTGAGCATCGCAAGAAAAATAAAACAAATTTTCCCTAAGGCGATTCGGAATGAAAGTAATTGCTCTCGAATACTTTTATTGCGCGAATCGGTTGCAGCAATTAGTTGTGGAATACCACTGCCTTGCACATAGTGGCAATAATATTTGGCAATATAAATAATCCCAACAAAAATAAGCGGTGTAATAATAAAGCTTAAGTAAGGCCTGGTAGCGATCAGGTTTTTAAAGATATGTTGCGCTTCATTACTAACCTGTAAAAAGAAAGTGATAACAATAACTGAAGCTAAACTAGCAAGCAATAGTGATGCGTAAGTTTTAATCTCATTAGGAAATTGATGAGAGAGGTATCGACGCATTTATGACTCGGTGGTAAACAATCCCGTTGAAAGATAACGATCTCCTCGATCGCATACAATGGTGACAATAGTGGCATTATTCACTTGTT
>DTUI01000062.1 GCA_012964205.1 Candidatus Thioglobus sp. | reverse complement strand
CTATTGTTTAATAGCGAAGTTTTTTGCTATTTATTGTACTCTAGAACCATAGCACGCTTATCAACGCTAGACTGGGTTGCAGTGATAATATTTTCAGTTAACAATACGCCTACAGCTCTTTTAATAGTTGATAACGAATATTTCATGAAATATTGGTCTTTAGTGATTTTGGTAATATTAGCGTCTTTACTGTGCATAACAAACTCTAACACTGATTTTTCAACTTCTGATAGTTGATCAAATCCCATCTCACGCTCATACGTATCTAATGAACGTCGTAATTCAAATAATTTTTCTAATGCTTTCATATCTTTCCCCTCAGGTGTATTTTGTAATCACCTAGTATTATAACCTATTTGTGATTAACTTACAATAATGGCTCTTCATAGCTCTTTTTATAAAGCTTTTCAATACTATCAATATCAAAAGAGTGGTTTTGAGTTCCTAAGTGAGCAATCTTAATCGCACCCAAAAGACCTGCTAATTGGCCGGTGGTCTTCCAATCCATCTCATTCATGATGCCATATAACAAACCTGCGCGATACGCATCACCACAGCCGGTCGGATCTTGGGTTGACTGAGCCTTAACTGGTAAGATTTGAATCACTTCGCCATTGGCATGTATTTCAGAACCTTCACCACCTTTTGTAATAATTAATGCCTCTACCATTGAGGCAATAGTTGTTAAATCAAAGCCGGTTTTATTTTGCAACATTTGTGACTCATAATCATTCACTGCAACATACGTTGCTTGCTTTATAAAGGTAACAAGTTCTTCGCTAGAGAACATCGGCATACCTTGTCCTGGATCAAAAATAAAAGGAATTTTTGCATCTGTAAATTGTTTGGCATGCTCAATCATACCCTCACGCCCATCTGGAGAAACGATACCAATATCTGCCACACTCACATCGCTAACCTTATTTTCATGAGAGTTGCTCATTGCGCCAGGGTGAAACGCGGTAATTTGGTTATCATCCATATCTGTAGTAATGAACGCTTGACCTGTATAAGCATCTTTGATCACTTTCATGTGAGTGGTGTTCATATGATGAGACTCCATCCAGCTCATGTAAGGTGCAAAATCTTCACCCACAGTTGCCATAGGTATTGAGCTTGCCCCCAATAAATGTAAGTTGTAGGCGATATTACCGCCACAACCACCGAATTCTTTGCGCATGGTTGGCACTAAAAACGATACATTTAGCATATGAACTTTGTCTGGCAAGATGTGGTTTTTAAACTGATCTTGAAAAACCATAATAGAGTCAAAAGCGTATGATCCGCAAATTAGTGCTGTTTTAGACATATTATTTATTTCCTTTTTTTGTTATCAAGTAGGACGAGGCTTCTCGAGTTTGGTTTTATTATCTTAATTCTTCTGGCACAGGGAAATGTACATTTTCCTCTATACCGCTAATTTCTTCTATTTCAGTTGCGCCGTGGTCATATAAATAATCAACCACCTCTTGCACTAATATTTCTGGCGCCGAAGCACCTGCTGTAACGCCAATCGTTTTGACGTCACTAAGCCAATTTGGATTGATTTCATCTGCACCATCAATCAAATAAGCAGGGATATTTAATTTTTCAGCAATTTCTCTTAGTCGATTTGAGTTTGAGGAATTACTAGAGCCTAGCACCAATAATACTTCTGATGATTGTATTAGTGTCTTAACGGCATCCTGACGATTTTGAGTAGCATAACAAATATCGTCTTTTTTTGGCGCCTGAATGTTGGGGAATTTTTGCTTGAGTTTGTTGACAATATGGCGCGTATCATCAACTGATAGGGTTGTTTGTGTGGTGTAAGAAATATTAGTTTCAGCAGAAATTTCCAACTTCTCAATGTCTGAAGCATCTTCAACCAATGCAACCTTTACACCTTCGTGGCTTTGGCCTAATGTGCCTTCCACCTCCGGATGACCTTTGTGACCAATTAAAATAACCTGTGCATTTTGTTTTTGCTTGCGCGCTACTTCTTTGTGTACCTTGGTTACTAATGGACAAGTGGCATCATAGATAGTTGAATCAAGTTCTTTAGCTTGTTTTCTAACTAACTGGGAAACACCGTGTGCACTAAAAATAACAACTTGATTGTTAGGCACTTCATCAATGTCTTTAACAAAAATAGCGCCTTTAGATCTGAGGTCATTAACAACAAATTTGTTATGTACAACTTCATTGCGTACATAGACTGGTTTGCCATGTTTTGTGAGTGCGCGCTCAACAATTTCAATAGCACGATCAACACCTGCGCAAAAACCACGAGGATTAGCTAGCAATATTTTCACTGATTAATATCTAAAATTTGAACTTGAAATGACACATCAGCACCTGCCAATGGGTGATTAAAATTAACCCTAATTGCTTCACCATCAATACTATCTACACAGCCCACATAAGCATCGCCTGTGGGTGTGGTAAATTCTACTGCTGCATCTAGCTCTAATTTAATGTCGGCTGGAAAGTCACTGCGCTGCATAACTTGAAAAGCCTCATCAAAGCTATCACCAAAGGCTTCAGAAGAGCTCAAAAGAAAGGTTTGTAATTCACCAAGTTTGGCATCAAGCAC
This sequence comes from Candidatus Thioglobus sp., assembly GCA_012964205.1. GTDB lineage: Bacteria > Pseudomonadota > Gammaproteobacteria > PS1 > Pseudothioglobaceae > Thioglobus_A. The sequence continues at coordinate 7,092 of DTUI01000062.1, read as the reverse complement.
GCATCGCTCTAAACAAGGGTCAAGCTGACCATCGCCAATTTCGAACAATAGTGGCTCATCCCAAGCTTCATCAACCAACGTGCCATTTGCATGGCTTAATTTATAGTGAATTTTGTAGCTAGCCATTATTAAACGTACAAGCGCTTAATATTGTGTGTACCTGCCGACGTAAATCGTGGCGATGAACAATCATATCAATTGCGCCTTTTTCAAGCAAAAATTCACTACGTTGAAAGCCCTCAGGCAATTCTTCGCGTACTGTTTGCTCAACCACGCGAGGGCCAGCAAAGCCGATTAAGGCATTAGGTTCAGCGATATGAATATCACCCAACATAGCAAAACTAGCTGACACACCGCCCATGGTTGGGTCTGTCAAAATTGAGATAAATGGAACTTTTTTGTCACTTAATAATTTAACCATGAGTGATGTTTTTCCCATTTGCATAAGAGAGAACAAGCCCTCTTGCATGCGAGCACCGCCTGATGCTGAAAAACAAATTAGCGGAGCGCCAGTTTCAAGGCTGTATTTTGCTGCGCGAACAAATTTTTCGCCCACAACAGAGCCCATTGAACCGCCCATAAACTTAAACTCAAAAGCTGCAACAACAACTTTCAAGCCATTTAATGTTCCAGTTTTAACGATTAATGCGTCTTTCTCACCAGTGGTTTTTTGCGCTTGAGAATAACGATCTTTGTATTTTTTTTGATCTTTGAACTTAAGTGGATCAACTGCTTCTAAATTAGCAGCGATTTCTTCTTGGCCTGCTTCATCTAGAAAACTCTCAATTCGAACTCTTGCAGAAATTCGCATGTGGTAATCACACTTAGGACAAACATACGTTGCGCTTTTTAGCTCTTCAGTGTAAATGGTTGCATCACACTTTGGACACTTACTCCATAAGCCTTCTGGGATATTTTTTTTAACAACATTGGTAATCGAGGGTAAGATTTTTTCTAGCCAACTCATGTCTAAATCCTTGTTTTAATTATTTAATTGCTGAGGAAATTTCTTTTGCCAAACTTCCAACGCTTGCTAACATTTTATCCTTATCCTTAGCATATTGCTCAATAAATGCAACCAGAGATGAGCCAACAATCACTGCATCGGCATTCTCAGACACCGCCTTTGCTGTTGTTGCATCTTTAATACCAAAACCAACACCTACTGGCAAATCAATATAACGGCGAATTCTAGCAAGATTATGCGTTACCGAATCGATATCTAGATGCCCTGCGCCTGTCACACCCTTTAGCGAAACAAAATAAACAAAGCCTGAGGCAATAGTAGCTAAAAATTCAATACGTGCGTCGGTGGTAGTTGGTGCTACCAAGAAAATCAAATCAATGCTGTTGTTGTCCAACTCTTGTTTAAGATCTTGTGCTTCTTCTGGTGGCATATCAACAACTAGCACACCATCTACACCACTGGCTCGGGCATCCTTTGCAAATGCTTTGTAACCGTATACTTCAATTGGATTTAAATAGCCCATTAACACAACAGCTGTTGTGTTGTTTACAGCTCTAAATTTTTCAACCAGTGTCAATACATTTTTAAGACTAACGCCATCAGCCACTGCACGCTCATGCGATTTTGCGATCATTGGGCCATCAGCCATTGGATCAGAAAATGGCACACCCAGCTCAATGATGTCAGCGCCATTATCAACCAAGGTTAGCATAAGCTCAAAGGTGTTTTCTAGGCCACTATCACCGGCAGTAATAAAAGGAATAAAAGCCTTTTGACCCTTAGGTAAATCAGAAAATACTTGGGCTAATCTTGACATAATTATTTAGCGCTAAATTCGTGAACAGCATCCACTAATACTTTCATGTTTTCAGGATCAACATCAGGTGTGATGCCATGGCCTAAATTGAAGATGTGACCGGTATCGCCTTTAAATTGGCTTAATACTTTTTTAACTTCTGTTCTGATAATTTCAGGTGTGGCGTACATCACTGCCGGGTCTAAATTACCCTGAATGGCAACTTGACTACCAATCTGACGCTCAACATCGCCGAGCTCAACCGTCCAATCAATACCAACACCATCACAGCCCGTATTGGCAATTTCATTAAGGTGCTTTCCGCCATTCTTACTAAACAAAGTAATCGGTGTATTTGGGTGTTTCGCTTTAACGCCATTCACAATTTTCTGCATATAGCTCAACGAAAAGTCTAAATAGTTAGCTTTAGAAAGCACGCCACCCCAAGTATCAAATACCATTAGGCTGTCCGCACCACTCAAGACTTGCTGGTCTAAATAAGCAATAACACTATCAGCTAATTTGTCTAGTAATAAATGTAACATCTTTGGATCATTAAATAACATCGCTTTTGTGTTAGCAAAAGTTTTACTGCTGCCACCTTCAATCATATAAGTAGCCAGTGTCCATGGGCTGCCACTAAAGCCAATCAATGGTGCGCGATCACCTAAGGCTGTTTTTATGGTTGATACAGCATCAAAAACATAAGTTAAGTCGTTGTTAACTTCTGAAGGAATGGCTTCAATATCTGCCAAAGTTTTAAGTGGTCGCTTGAATTTAGGACCTTCGCCTTCACTGAAATACAAACCCAAGCCCATCGCATCAGGGATGGTCAAAATGTCTGAAAATAAAATAGCAGCATCCAAATCAAATCGATCCATTGGCTGCATGGTTACTTCACATGCCAGCTCAGGATTTTTACATAAACTCATAAAGTCGCCAGCTTGTTGGCGTGTTGCACGATACTCTGGCAAATAACGGCCTGCTTGGCGCATAACCCAAATTGGTGTACGGGTTGTTGGTTTCTTTAATAAGGCGTTTATGTAATCAAATGACATGGAATTGTGTATAAAAAATGAATGCCATAATTATAACGATATTTAGCTAAAAATCCCATTCAATCAGGCATAAAAAAAGCCACATAAATGTGGCTTTTTTGTCAATCCGTCAGGCTTATCGCTTAAACGCACCAAAACGTGATTTAAACTTCTCAACACGGCCAGCACTATCCATGATTTTTTGCTTACCTGTATAGAAAGGATGACAGCTTGAACAAACATCAAGATGTAACTCTTCTTTACCAATAGTTGAGCGTGTTTCGAATGTATTACCGCAAGAGCAAACTACTTTAACGGTGTCGTAATTAGGGTGAATATCTGTTTTCATGTGCTTAATAATGTTAAATCTTGAAAGAGGACAAATTATATACTATTTGCACCTCAGCACTTTATTTTTTATAAATTTGTTTTATTTATTTCTAAGTCGCGCTGCATTACCGATAACAATGAGCGAGCTAATCGGCATTACAATCGCAGCAAACAGCGGTGTAATCATAGCCATCATCGCTAATGGCACCATTAAGGCATTGTACATTAGTGCAAAAATAATGTTTTGCTTGATGGTTCGATTGGTGCGTTTGGCCAAATTAAACATTGTAATAATAGGCGACAAGGTAGATTTTAATAACACCACGTCTGAATGATTAACAGAAACATCACTACCCGATCCAATCGCCATACTAGTATCTGCTTGTACTAAAGCAGGTGCATCATTCACGCCATCGCCAATCATTAAGACGCACTGCTTTTCTTGTAACTGTTTAATGTAGTTTGCTTTATCAACTGGCAATGCTTGAGCAACAATATGCTTAATGTTCAAATAATTGGCTACTTTTTCAGTGACTGCTTGGCTATCACCACTCAAAATACTCACCTGCTTACCTAGTGCTTGTAATTGTTTAACAACCATTTGAGCATCAGCCTTTATCTGATCTGATAACGCCACAAAACCTAAAACACCTTGTGGACTAGAGCACCAAATACAGCTTGCCCCTTCGCGCTCGATTTGTTTAGATTTATCCAACATCTGTTGATCCAGCTGGTGGCCATCATTTACAAATGATAAGCGCCCAACCTTATATACTTGACCCTCAATAGTAGCGCTTACACCTTGACCTGGTGTTGAGCTAAACTCAGAAATACTTAAAAATTTATCATTATTTTGTGCCACAATTGCCTTGGCTAATGGGTGCTCAGAGCGCTTTTCAATGCTAGCCATAATTTGAATAAAATCTGTTCGATCAGACTCTATCTGAGTAATTTCAAACTCACCCAGCGTTAAGGTTCCGGTTTTATCAAACACTACCCAATCTACTTGATCCAACACTTCAAAGGCATCGCTATTTTTAATCAAAATTTTGTCTTTAATGGCCACACCACTTGCCACAGCAATACTCATTGGTGTTGCTAGACCAAACGCACAAGGGCAAGTAATAATCAACACACTGGTCGCACTAAGCAAAGCTAAATCAAAGTCTTGTGGATACCAATAAATAAAAGTAGCTGTTGCCAGTAGTAGCGTAATGACGACAAAATACGGAATAATTTTATCGATACTACAAACAATTGAGCTTTTATTATGTTGGGTATTTTCTACCAAACTTACAATCTTTCCTAAGACAGATTGCTTCAATGTTTTTTCAACTAGTATTTCTAAAGCGCCCTGTCCATTAACAGAACCTGCAAATACTTCATCGCCCACACCTTTAGCAATTGGTTTAGATTCTCCTGTGAGCAACGATTCATCGGACTCACTAGTACCAAATACAACACGCCCGTCAACTGGAATACGCTCACCTGGCTTAATCAAAACTCGATCATTAATGCCAATAGCGCTAATCGGAGTGATAATTTCCTCATCAGCTTTTATTACTAGGGCGACTTTCGGCTGAAGCTGCTGCAAAGAGCTGGATGCAGAAATAGATGATTTTTTAGCCGAGCTCTCCAAATAGCGACCAATCAAAATCACAAAGATAAAATTCACGACCGTATCAAAATAAACCTCGCCCTTGGCAGAAAAGCCAAGCAACACATAAACTGAATAAAAATAAGTTGTTAAGGCGCCAATACTGATCGGCACATCCATATTCATCACGCCATTTTTCAAGCCGTTATAGGCACTGGTTAAAAATCCAAGACCTGAATAAAACAAGGTTGGTGTTGCCAATGCAAATCCAAGCCATTGAAAATAGTGATAATACTTGCCATCACTTGCACCCGTATACATAGCAATAGAGATCCACAATAAATTCATCATGGTAAATGCTGCAAAGCCGATTTTATAGAGCATGGCCTTATTGGACTTATTAGCGATTTTTTCAGCTATATTTTGTTCATATGGCATAGCACTGTAGCCCAAATCAGCCAGGCGCTGCATAATGTCTGATAATTGAATATCACCCTCTTGCCAGCTAATTCGAATACGTTTATCAGTCAGACTGGCTCTAACCCAATTTATACCTGATAGTGAACCAATGGATTTCTCAATTAACCACACACAAGCAGCACAATGAATGGTGTCACTGATTAGGGTGATAATCTTTTCGCCTTCGTCAGCTACCTCTAAAAATGGCTGCTGAAAAGCTGGCGCATCATAAAATTCAAGTGGATATTCAAGATCTACTGCCGGCAAAATTGAGCTAGTTTGCTGCTGATAAAAAGCGCCCAAGCCACTCTGATGGATGGTTTGACACACACTCGCGCATCCCGCACAACAAAAATCATGGGATGACTGATCGATATTCGCCTGAATGCGATTATGACTAGTGACCTCTAGCCCGCAGTGAAAACAAGAATTACTCATATCGGACAATTTTATTATATTTAAGGGTGTATGCGTTTACAATATAAGTCAAGTTAAAACGGGTTTTTTGTATGAAGCGCTTACTACTATTAAGTTTATTGTTTTTATTCGCCGCACCAAGTGTTGCCAATGAACAAATCCGACTTTATAAGCAATACTTAGTCGGCATGCCAAAAGTCTTTTTACAAAAATCACATCCTCTAGAAGACTGCTCTGATCGATATGAACAAGGCACTTTATGTTTGCAAAAACACTCATTAGCTGGCGAAAGTGCAGAGCTCGCATTTCGCTTTCTTAGTGATCGCCTAGTATCAGTTGTATTAATGATGCCGCTTAGTGATGTTGGCAAAATTAAAAAAATGTTTCACGTGCTCAAAACACAATTTGATTTGGTTTTAATTGAAGATGGCGCTGATAAGTTTGACATTTTGGAAGTGAGTAGCAATACATTTAATAAAGATGAATTCACTAAAATGATTGCTGAATTTGAAAACGAAGCCTATCAAAAACTTCGCATTAAATATACTTTTATCAGTAAAAATGAGTTTGCCACTCAATCAAGAAAATCTCAAAAATTTTCCGAAATTTTCAAGGATGCCCCTCTAAAAATGCGTGCTGCTATTTATAACGTAGGTCGTAAAGATGGGCAAGTTGTTGGTACTATAAGCTTTATTGTGCCAGGTATTACTGAAGAATATTTAGACCAAAACCCTATTGTAGAAGACTTTTAAATGAACAATATTCACGCTATTATTCTTGCAGCGGGCAAAGGCACGCGCATGAACTCATCAAAACCAAAGGTGTTACAAACCTTATCTGATAACACTTTGTTAGGGCATGTTCTAGTTCAGGCTAAAGCCATTAGCCAAAAAGTGCATGTGGTTTATGGCTTTGGTGGCGATCAAGTTAAACAAACAATTAATGATGATTCAATCAACTGGGTTGAGCAAGTAGAGCAGCTTGGTACTGGCCATGCGGTTGCACAAGCCATGCCACATATTGAGGACGATTCGATATCGCTGATATTGTATGGTGATGTACCGCTTATTCAGCCTCAAACGTTAGGGCATCTCATTAACGCTGCACAAGATTCTGGCATCGCTTTGTTGTCTGTTATCTTAAACAATCCAACTGGCTATGGTCGCATTATTCGTCATAACAACATCATTCAAGCTATTGTTGAACAAAAAGATGCCAATACAGAGCAGCTTGAAATTTGCGAAGTTAATACTGGCATTATGGCGGTCAACACACAACTACTTAAAAAATACTTAGCCGCCTTAAATTCAGACAATGCGCAGGGTGAGTTATATTTAACCGATATTATCGAGTCTGCCGTTAATGATAAAAAAATTGTTGAATCTATTATCACCACTGATGAATTTGAAGTGGCGGGCGTTAATGACAAAGTACAGCTTGCAGAACTAGAAAGAGTCTTTCAAAAAAATCAAGCCGTTAGTTTTATGCA
>DTUI01000061.1 GCA_012964205.1 Candidatus Thioglobus sp. | reverse complement strand
AGTGGTGATAAAAATCAACAAATTATCGATTTTTTGACTAACCTTTTTAGTCAATCTTCTGCTTCGGTTGTTTACATCTATGGTGATAAGTCAAATGGAAAAACTCATCTACTGCAAGGCTGTACTTTTGAGGCATTAGAGCAGTCACTAGGTGTTGTGTACTTAGATTTTTCAGAAGAGATGCCTGATGGCATTCTGAATGGATTAGAAGACAATGATTGGGTTTGTATTGATAATGTTGACTGTTTAGACGAAAACCAACAGCAAGAATTATTTGATCTTTACAATCGTGCTGCTCACACATCGGTTAAGTTGATTGTGAGTGGGGCTGTGTTGCCTGGTGAATTAATCTTACTAAAAGATCTAAAAACACGGTTGTCTTTAGCGACTATTTTTTGCCTTGAAAGTTTGGGCGATAAAAGTAAAAAAGATATTATTCAACAGCAGATGAATGAACGCAATCTAAAGATCGATCGTAAAATTTATGATTATTTATTTAAATATTATTCACGAGATTTGACCGACCTATTAAGCGCTATTGATCAGCTAGATGAAGCGTCTTTACAACAAAAAAACAACATTACTATTCCGCTTGTTAAACAAGTATTAGATATTTAGCTAATACTTACGATCGATCTCTAAATTTAAATTTAGAGATCTTTGGCATTAGTTGAGAGAAAGGAATTTTTTCAAAACTGCCGTAGGTTTGCTTAGTTAATGTAACCAGTTCAATGATATTGCTAATTCCTTTATCGTTCGAATGGCTGAGTATTTCTTGTAAAGCAAGCAGGCCACCCATTTTTATTTTAGATTGCTGACCTACTGATAAACTAGACTGATGATGTGATTTGAGTACAAAATCACTATTATCTCGAAGATGGTGATATAAAGATTGACACTCTGCAGAAGAGCTTTCGTGCATACAAGTGCCAAATTCTTTTTCTGCAATGCAATCTTTAACACCGTATTGACACCCACATCGTCCACTTAAAATTAAATGCGAAAAAGGGCAGGTGTAATGGTCAATATTCATAACAATACTTTAATTGTTGCTTAGACATTATAATAGTAGCTTTTATTTTAGCGCTAAATAACCGATGAATTACCTGCCTATTTTTATTGATATTAAACAACAACCTTGTTTGGTGGTTGGTGGTGGTGATATTGCCCTGCGTAAAATTAATCTATTATTAAAAGCAAATGCAGCAGTAACGTGTGTGTCAAAAGAGTGTTGTGACGGAATTGAAAAACTGGTTAAAGATAATAAAGTTATCCATATTGAAAAAGCATTTGAAGCAACAGATATTAACACACAAGCATTAATTGTATCGGCAACTGATGATTCAGATTTAAATGCACAAGTTTCAGCGTTGGCCAAAATAGCCAACATCCCAGTCAATGTGGTGGATTCACCAGACTTGTGCTCATTTATTATGCCATCAATTGTTGATCGTTCGCCAATCGTGATTGCAATTTCATCTGCAGGAAAAGCCCCAGTCTTGGCGCGTTTGATTCGTGCAAAACTTGAAAGCACCATTCCTCACGCATACGGAAAGTTGGCAGAACTTGCAGGTAATTTCAGAGATCAGGTTAAAGCAAAATTCAACAATATTGAAGATCGACGTTACTTCTGGGAAAAGACTTTTTCGGGTATTGTTGCTGAAAAAGTATTCTCCGGTAAGGTCGATGAAGCCAAAGTAGATTTGCAAGCGCAACTCGATGGCAGTACTGACAGTGGTATAGGCGAGGTGTACTTAGTTGGCGGTGGTCCAGGCGACCCTGATTTGCTGACTTTTAAAGCACTGCGTTTGATGCAACAAGCCGATGTTATTTTGTATGATCGTTTGGTGTCAGATGGAGTGATGGAGCTTGTTCGTCGTGATGCAGAACTGATTTACGTGGGTAAAGAGCGTGATAATCATGCGGTACCACAAGGCGATATTAATCAATTATTGGTTGATTTAGCCAAACAAGGCCGACGCGTTTGTCGTCTTAAAGGTGGCGATCCATTTATTTTTGGCCGAGGTGGCGAAGAGATTGAAACGCTAGCTGAAA
>DTUI01000060.1 GCA_012964205.1 Candidatus Thioglobus sp. | reverse complement strand
CCATCTTCACAGTGTATAGTTCAATCTAGTACTTTTTATTAACTCTTGGGGAGAGAAACATGAAACAAACAAAAACTGGTTTTTTAAAAGCTTGCATGGGATTAACACTTGCTATTGGCACAATGGCTAATGCTAATTTCGGTAATCCATCATCAATGATGTCATCATTTGGTGGTAATAATTTTGCACAGCCACAAATGCAACAATTTGGCGGTAATTCAATGCCATGGGGTGGTCAATCTTTGAACCAGCCAAGATATTCTAATTCTCGATATGCAGCGCCAACACAGCGTTACAATCAGCTTGCTTACAATCCTATGCAGTGGTCTAGAGGCGGCTCATCAAGCCGTCAAGCGCAGCCTGCGCAATCTTTTGGTGGTATGAGTATGATGCCGTTTAACCCTGGCATGCCTCAACAGCAAGTTAGCCAGCCACAGTCATCATCATTTATGATGCCTGGTATGGATCAAGGCATTCGTAGCATGATGGAGCCAGGTAAGATTATGGCCGAAGAAGCAACACCTGGCATGTACATGAAGCCAACTTGGCGTTAGTTTTTATTCTGATTAAACCAGCGATCTAAATGGCCGGCAAAGTTTTGTCGGTCTGCTTGGCTCAATGGTGATGGTCCGCCTGTTTGTACACCACTTGATCGAATCACATCCATAAAGTCACGCATACTGAGCTTTGACTTAATATTGTTAGCGGTAAATAGATCGCCTCTAGGGCTTAGTGCCGTGGCACCTTTGGTGATCGCCTCATCAGCCAAGGGAATATCGCTAGTGATGACTAAATCACCCTGATTCAAACGTTTAACGATTTCATTATCAGCTACATCAAATCCTGCTGTTACTTGGATAAAGCTCAAGTAGCGAGAGGGTGGTAGATGCAAGGCGTGGTTTGCCACCAGCGTGGTTTGGGTTTGGGTGCGATCTGCAGCTTTAAACAAGATTTCTTTAATAACAACAGGACAAGCATCTGCATCAATCCAAATTTGTGCTGATTTTGTATCACTCATAAATAATTAATCAAAAATAGTTAGCTGATGTAATTATCCCTATTGATAGCTGTACATGTGACTTTAATATATTGTAGTGTCTGTTATAAATGAGGTGTATAGTAAAGATGAACACATCATAAATAGGAGAAGATATGAAACTTAAAAGCATGTTAATGGCAGTCACAGCAGTATTGTCAGCTTCTGGAACTACGGTATCAGCTCAAACACTGGCTAAAGATTATGCACAATCAGTGCATACGCAAGCCAAGATTGGTACTGAAATATTCAAACCGTGGCATAAAGGCTATCAGCAGGATATTCAGCCGTGGGCTAAGTTAAACAGCCGTGGACTTAAGGGTATGTCTAGGATGTATAACCATGGCATTAAAAGAGTATAGATAAGTTGTGAATTCTTAGTCTAAATTGATAGAGTAGTTTGAATTATGAGTATAAAGTAAGAGTTTTTAATTCAACTACTATTGAGTTTTTGACAATGGGAAAAGTTCATGCACCAACAAAATACCCCATGGTGATTATATGGATAAAGTTAATGTTGAACAGCAGTTATTAGACCCAAATGCTTATCCTGATAAGGTTGATAAGGTTGAGCATGTTGAAACCCATATCTCTCATATTTTCCTAGCTGGAGAATACGCTTATAAAATTAAAAAATCACTTAATCTGGGTTTTTTGGATTTCTCAACACTCCAAAAACGCAAGTTTTTTTGTGAGGAAGAGGTACGCCTTAACTCAAGGTTTTCTAGTGATATTTATATAGATGTTGTGCCCATTATTTATAGTAATGGACAGACTCTTATTCTCAATAATAAAATCGATAAACAACAGGATGTTGTTGAGTACGCTGTGCGTATGCATCGATTTGATCGAAAAATGGAGCTAGGCACATTATTAGAGCAAAAAAACAGCAGCCTTTGGAAGGGTGAGTGGTTTGATGAATTGGCTTCATGTATAGCAGAATTTCATAGAAATTCAGCAGTGGCTAGTGTTGAATCTGGATATGGCAATGTAAATATAATTCTTTCATCTGCTCTTGAGAACTTTATTCAAATCAAGCAACAATTGAAAGAT
>DTUI01000059.1 GCA_012964205.1 Candidatus Thioglobus sp. | reverse complement strand
AATGATTATGATAATTTGGGTGACACCTCAACTCTGGCAGAGCCAGAAGTGGTGAAAGACTTAATTAGTAACCGAATTGATTAGTTTTTAATTGGTGTAATCTTTAGCTTTTTTAAGCCTTGTTTGATCCTGTCTTTAAAGCTAACTTCACATTGATTGTGATAGTTACTTTGCATCTGTGAATCTAGAGAAACAATCTTGCCGAATACTTTATTCTCAAGGCTCATGATGTTTTGAATGTTGTTACAGTAGTTGTTAATTTCTTCAGTTGTGTACGACACTAATGTTGCAACGCCGATTGCAGGAACGATCAATCCAGTAATTGCAATACCACTTGTTGTTTCTTTTAGCTCTTTAATGCGGGCGATATTGTTAACAATAGTTGATTTATTTTGAGTTTCAAAAATTTGCTCTAGATATTGAACCTTGTCAGCAGATAGGGTTAGTTTTTTCTGAGTAGATTGTAATGAACCTTGAAGGGTTTTAACCTTATCTCTAGCATCACTCATTTGTGAAATTTCATTACCCAGTACGTGAGTTTTGCTAGCGACTAATGATAATTTTTCTTCAGATATTTTAAGTGCTGAACGCGCCTTGATTAGCTGATTGTTTAAATCTTCTAACGCTGAAACATTCGACTCTTTTTTATCTTTTTGACTATCACTTGTCAGTGCTGATAATTTTAGATTGTATTCTTGAGTGATTTCGCTAACGTCTTGCTCAAGCTCAACAACTTTGTTGTTGTAAAAAGTATAGGTTGCAATTAATGTAAATGCTAAAACAATGGCGCTAAATAGTGATTTGTTTTCCATGATAAGTTCTCAAATTATTGGGTGTAATTATAAATGTCAATTATACACTTATTTTAGAACTATATAAGAATATTATTATATTTTAATATATACCTTATTTCAACCACTTAGCGGCCTGTTTGGCATAATAAGTAAGAATGGCATCACTACCAGCACGCTTAAAGCAAAGTAGTGTTTCTAGCACAACTTTTTTCTCATCAATCCAGCCATTTTGGCTAGCTGCTTTAATTTGCGCATATTCACCACTAACGTGATAAGCGAATGTTGGCATACCAAAGGTTTGCTTGATGCGATAAACAATATCTAAATAGGCTAGACCAGGTTTAATCATTACCATATCTGCACCTTCATCAATATCTAGGCCAACTTCACGAATGGCTTCATCAGAGTTGGCTGGATCCATTTGATAAGTTTCTTTACTTGAGGTACCTAAATTAGCAGCTGAGCCAACTGCATCCCTAAACGGGCCATAATAACTAGAAGCGTATTTGGCAGCGTAAGCTAGAATATTGGTATGAATAAAGCCATCTTCTTCTAGCGCTTCACGAATAGCGCCAATGCGACCATCCATCATATCTGATGGGGCGACAATATCACTGCCCGCTTGAGCGTGAGAAAGTGCTTGTTTAACCAGTACCTCAATGGTCTCGTCATTCATAACGTAACCTTCATCATTGATTAAGCCATCTTGTCCATGAGTGGTAAACGGATCAAGTGCAACATCGGTAATCACTGCTAATTCTGGAGAGTTTTGTTTAAGTGCACGTACAGCACGCTGTGCTAATCCATCCTCATTAAAGGCCTCTTCAGCGGTTAATGATTTTTTCTCTTCTGGTACAACGGGAAATAAAGCCACAGCACGAATACCCAAATCAACCAATTCTTTTGCTTCAATGATTAGTTGATCAATGCTTAAGCGTTCAATATCAGGCATTGATTCAATGGTTTCGCGCTTGTTATCACCTTCAACAACAAAGATAGGGAAAATTAAATCATCAGTTGTTAGTGTGTTTTCACGCATTAATTCACGGGTATATGCGTGTTTTCTCATACGACGTGGTCTATGGGTTAAAATTGCCATCTTAAAAATATTATTAAGTTAATTTACCGGATTATACAACAATGAGTCAAACAAGCGAAACCTTAACAAGTATGTCGAGCGTCAAAGAGGCGTTTATCCAACCTTTTCCTAATTCTCACAAGATTTATGTTGAGGGTTCACGCTCCGATATACAGGTGCCAATGCGTGAAATTACATTAACGGATACCATTGGTGAGTTGGCTGAAAAAAATGACCCAATT
>DTUI01000058.1 GCA_012964205.1 Candidatus Thioglobus sp. | reverse complement strand
GACAAAAATGATGGTGCTGCAGTAGGCGCTATATTGGGCTCTGGAATTTTAAGCGAGTAATTATTAATACACCAATAGGCGGTTATGCCTATTGGTTTTTTTAGTTGTTCGTAAAGCTTCCTTCGCAAATTTTTACAATCCTTTCATTGAGTTTTTAACGGCTTAGAGTTTGGGTTCTTCTTATTGATTTCTAATATAATCTTATTCATGAGATTTGTATCTATTTTCTTATTGTTTTTTACCAGTTCAGTGCTGGCTGATGCTAGCCTGTATGAAAGAGGTAAGGCGTATTATTATGGTCAAGGTGTTGAACAGGACTATGAAAAATCGTTTAATGCATTTAAACACTCAGCAAAAATTGGCAGTATAGAGGCGAAAACCGCGCTGGCTATGATGTATATCGAGGGCAAGGGTGTTGCCCAAGATGATGACAAAGGCCTAGAGTTGTTAAATTATTCAGTTGATAAAAACCATGATAAAGCACAGTATTATTTAGGTATTCTGTATTATCGAGGTATTGGCGTTGAAGAAGATCTAGCTAAAGCATTCGAGCTATTTAAGCGCTCAGCTAATCAAGGTTATGCCGATGCTCAATACAATCTATCTTTGATGTATCAACAAGGCGATGTCATTAAGAAAAATACATTGTTAGCTCATAAATGGCTGCTTGATTCGGCTGAATCAGGTAATAGTGATGGTCAATATCATTTGGCTGTTGCCTATCAAGATAGTGGTCATTATAAAGATGCATTTACTTGGTATTTGAAAGCTGCTAAACAAGATCATGCAGATGCTCAATATAAATTAGGCTGGTTATATGAATATGGCAAAGGCATTACAAAAGATTATGTAAGCGCAGTGAATTGGTATATCAAAGCGCATCAATTAGGGCACGTAGGTGTTTCTTATCGATTGGGGTTGTTGTATGAGGTGGGTTTAGGTGTTAAGCCAAACTATGAAACTGCTTATCATTATTATCAGATGTCGATAGAAGAGGGTAATTTAGATGCTTATAATAAATTGGGATATTTATATGAGCATGGAAAAGGGGTTGGCAAGAGTACTAAAAAATCTTATGAACATTATATTCATGCTGCTAGAGAAGGGCATCAAGCATCTCAACATAAAATTATCTTAATGCATGAAAAAGATTTAAGTTTGGTTAAGAATAAAATACAGAATTATAGGCATCATATAGATGCTGCACGAAAAGGCGACAAAGGGTCTCAATTAAAAGTAGCTTTGATGTATGAGAAAGGTATTGGCACAAAGCGCTCGATTAAAAATGCAAAGTTTTGGCTAAAGAAACTCAGCAAACAAGGCAATAAAATGGCGGGCTTTAAGCTAAAAAGATTACAAAAAAGGTAAGAATCGTCCGGTTTTATTTTTATAGTCATGGTAAGTGTTAAACCGTTCTGTGAGCAGCACCTCTTCTACATTAGACTTGAATATTAAATCAATAAACAAAACCAACAAAATAAGCAGCGACAAGCTGTGCAGATTAGTTAAAGTAAACGACAGGCAGAATAGTAATACACTAGTGTACATAGGGTGACGAATGAAGCGATAAATGCCATGTGTTACCAGTTGGTGCCTGTCTTTTAATGTAGGCACAATATTAAGGTTGCTAAGCCTCATATTAACAACAGCTAGCAATCCAATGATAATAGAGAGCATAATGAATGAAGTGCTCAATACATCTAAATGGTCAAATTGTGCGTTAATAATCAAATAGATAATGCAGCCAAATTGAATAACAACGTAAATCATGGGGAGCCCCTAAGCTTGGATAGTTATAATAGGCTTATTATCTCAAATTTTTTGTAATTACATATGCAAACTGCGTACGATATAGTCATTATTGGTGGTGGTCCAGCAGGGCTTAGCTTTGCCTGTTCGATGATAGAGGCTGATGTAAAGGTTTTGGTGGTGGAAAAATCTAATATTGATGCTATCGCCAACCCTCAGGCCGATGGTAGGGAAATAGCGCTAACTCATTTGTCGCTTAAAATCTTAAAAAAACTAGGTGTTTGGGATTTGATCAACCAGGCAGAAGTTGCACCCTTGAGAGAGGCAAAAGTTTTTGATGGTGACTCACCTTCATTATTAAATTTTAAAA
>DTUI01000057.1 GCA_012964205.1 Candidatus Thioglobus sp. | reverse complement strand
TAAAATATCCCTCAAGGCCTCTGAAATATTCATGACCGTGTTTGCCTATAAACAACTGGCTTCACAAATTGACAATCCATTACACTTGGGTATTACAGAAGCGGGTTCATTGCGCTCTGGCACAGTAAAGTCAGCAATTGGCTTAGGCTTATTACTTTCTGAAGGTATTGGTGACACGATTCGTGTGTCGTTAGCATCAGATCCAGTGGATGAAGTTAAAGTAGGTTTTGATATTTTAAAATCGCTGCATTTACGTCAGAAGGGCGTTAATCTCATTGCTTGCCCGTCTTGTTCACGCCAAAAGTTTGATGTGATTTCGGTGGTTAATGAGTTGGAAGCACGTCTTGAAGATATTGTTGACCCAATTGATGTGGCAGTAATTGGTTGTGTGGTTAATGGCCCAGGTGAAGCGAAAGCCGTTTCTGTAGGTTTAACAGGTGGCAGCCCAAACTTACTTTATATCAATGGTAAAACGCATTCTAAAATTGAGAATGCCAGTTTGGTTGACGAGTTAGAGGCGCAAATACGAGCTCAGTTGCAAAATACTTAAGTCCTCCCCATACTCTGCCAGGTTACAATATTGTAGTTGAAGAATAATATATAGCTATTGAAAAATTAAGTCCATTCAGTAATAGTATTGCCTTCTTTATCCGTAAATTTCCCCATGATTATCATTATCAAATCCCAAAGAGCCCATAGACCAACCCCTCCTAATGTGACTAGTTGCAACAATCCAGTCCCAACCTTTCCTACATAAAACCTATAAACTCCAAAAATACCTATAATAAAACAAAGTAAAAATGCCGGAAGTATCTTTTTATCCGATTGCTTATTCATACTCTTCTCCTAATCAAGAAGTGAAACTTTATTTCTGAAATGACTATGAGCGATTTATCCTTTTATAAGCTTTAAATCGATAAATAAATTGAACACCCCAATAGCCAATAAAAGCACTGACAGTAGATACGACTAAGCAACCAAGTAAGAAAGGTTGCCAAATCACACCAAATATTTCCCAGACATAATCTAGCGACATAATAAAGTCTTGCTGAACTTCGACACCTAGCATCCAAGCGCCTAGTTTATAACATCCGTAGTAAATGGGTGGCATGGTGACTGGGTTGGTGATCCACACTAAGGCGACTGATAAAGGTAGGTTTGCTGAGAAAATAACTGCAGCCGGCGCTGCCAATAACATTTGAAAAGGAACAGGAATGAAGGCGCAGAATAAACCTACTGCGAATGCTTTAGAAATAGATCGCCTGTTAAAATTCCATAGGCTTGCATCGTGTAAATGCTTAGATAACCAGCCTAAATGTTTGTGATTTTTTAAAGTTTCCGGATCCGGACTTAATCGTTTAAGTGTTTTTTTCATGATTGTGCAGCCCGAATAATAGCGTTTGCATCTAAGCCGTATAAAACATATAACTCTTCTTGTGAGCCTTGCTCAGTAAAGCTATCCGGCAACCCTAATAAGGTGAGTGGTGTATTGATTTTATGCGCATGTAATAATTCACTAACACTACTGCCAGCACCACCTGTAATTGCATTATCTTCAATTGTAATGAGTTGCTGGTGTGTTTTAGAAAGTTCTAAAATCAGAGCCTCATCTAAAGGCTTAACAAAACGCATATCAACCACGGTTGCATCCAATTCTTCCCCTGCAATCAGCGCTTGATCGAGGGTTGTGCCAAAGGCAAAGACTGCGATTGTTTTGCCAATTCTAACAATATTAGCTTTACCAATTTTTATTGTGTTATCGCTAGTGTAATCTTTAATTAAAGAAGTGCCTCGAGGATAGCGCACACAAACCGGGCCATCAAGCTGATAAGCGCTATTTAGCATTTGATACATTTCAACAGAATTACTGGGCGCCATAATGATTAAATTAGGGATGCACCTTAAGAAGCTTAAATCAAAACTACCTGCGTGTGTTGCCCCATCGGCCCCCACCAAGCCAGCACGATCAATAGCAAATAACACATTTAAATTTTGTAATGCAATATCATGAATTAGTTGATCATAACCTCGCTGCAAAAAGGTTGAGTAAATTGAAACCACCGGTTTTAAGCCTTGAGTGGCTAGACCGCCTGCAAAAGTAATGGCATGCTGTTCGGCGA
>DTUI01000056.1 GCA_012964205.1 Candidatus Thioglobus sp. | reverse complement strand
AGAAAGCTAAAGGCTTTTTAAGTTTTGACAATTTGCTGTGATTCACATAGTATTGCTGCTGCTTCATTAAGTTGTCTTTATTGACTTTTAACGTCTTAATATCAACCCACTGTTGATTAATCTTTTTCATGATTTTCTTCGGCATTTTTATGTGCCTTGCAAGAAT
Organism: Candidatus Thioglobus sp.; assembly: GCA_012964205.1. GTDB lineage: Bacteria > Pseudomonadota > Gammaproteobacteria > PS1 > Pseudothioglobaceae > Thioglobus_A. Next base: position 1,967 of record DTUI01000056.1, on the reverse strand, counting down.
CGCAATATTCTCTTTTTTGCGCCAGCCATTATCCGTTTGTAGGTCACGTGTGGCCTTTAGATAGCCTGCCATAAATTTATTTGCAGTATTTGGATTAGCTTTAGCCCATTTAGTATTGTAAAGAATCACTAAGCCTTGCATGCCAGGCTCATAACCTTTATGCAGGCGCTTGGCAACCTTCTGCTTCATTACCTTGACCGTTAATGCTGGCGGTAATAATCCACAGTCCAATGCTTTGCTCTTTAATGCGGCTGCAATCATTGGGAATGGCATTGTCTTTAACTTAATGTCGCTAAGTGTTAAGCCGCCGCGAGCCAATTCTTCACTCATAATGTATTCAGTTAATACACCCAAAGCATTAATAGCGCATGTCTTGCCTTTTAAGTCGGCTTCAGTTTTGACTGCGCCACTTTTTAATAAATCTGTGCGCACCATTAGGCTAGCCGCAGAGGTGCCCACTTGAACACCCGGTTGAGATGGGTTTCCACCCATAGGAGCAACAATCTTTACAGGGGCGCCTTTTTTCACAGCGTTAAAGAACCCAGCGCCAATACCAAGACCGACAACATCTAAATTTCCACCGATTAATTGCGACAATAAAATTGGACCCAATGGAGTTTTGGTTAATTTAATCTCAACACCCGCATCAGCAAAATAGCCTTTTTCAATGCCAACATATAACGCACCCATTGGTGGCACTGGCACCGCACCGAGTCGTACTACATTAGACTCTGCTACTACCAACTGCGTTGAGCCTACTAATAAAGTTAACGCCAAAGCGCCCATTTGAATTTTTTTCATTGCTATCCCCAAGATAAAGTTATTGTTTTAAGTTAATTTTAAATTCTCGAATGATTATAAACCTAAATTAAATACTAGTTCTATTTAATAAAAGGTGCAAAATACACCATTCTAGACATATTAGATAAGATATTCACTGACTATGGTAATTAATAAATTCTGAAAATAATTTGGATTTTCTTTCACCATCCAAGTGAATTTTATATGAGATTATTAAAGTATGCTATGCACTAAATCCCACAGAATATGATAGGTAGTTAAATGGGATTCTTGAACCCTGTGAATACTGTCTGTCTCAACAGTCAGACAGAGGTCAACAGAACCACATTTAGCCATCTCACCGCCTGTTTGACCAGAAAATCCAATTGTATACAAACCCATCTCCTTGGCCTGAGAGAAGGCCTGAATTAAGTTTGCTGAATTACCACTAGTAGAGAATCCGATCAGCACATCATTTTTTCTTCCCAAACAAATCAGTTGTCGCAGGAAAACATGATCGATACCAACATCATTGGCGACTGCGGTCATAGTAGAGATGTCGGCAGTCAGATTAGTAACCCCTAGCGCCCTCCTGCCAGTCGTTATCGGATGCATAAATTCAGTCGTAATATGTGCCGCATCACAAGATGAGCCACCATTACCCATTGCAAACATATGCCCGTCTTGCTGATAGCACTTAGCAATTATTTGTGCTGCTTGAATAATTTTATCAGCATTCTTTTGAAAAAATATCTGCTTAGCCTTGACACTATCTTCTACCTTCCTGTGGAGTGATTCCAACAAATCTGGGCTAGTAGTATTATCTTTATCTAAGAACGGATACAAGCTCGATAGTGTTTTTTCATTTTCCATATTTTTTCTCCCTTGCAGCGCAAACTGCAGCCTGTCCCAGGCTAATCCCCCCATCACCTAGAGGTATCTGTGATGGAATCAATAGTGTCATATTGTTTATCTTATCAAATAAGCCTTGAGTTAATTCTAATAGTAACTTATTGTTAAACACGCCGCCTGATAACACAACAATATCGAAAGAGTGCTCCTGTCTAAGTTTCAATACAGATTTAACTAATAGTTTACCTAGGGAAAGATGGAACTTATAAGCAATATCTGCCCTATCTAAATTACTATTAAGATCTTCAAGAATTGCTACCCACAGCTTATCAGTG
>DTUI01000055.1 GCA_012964205.1 Candidatus Thioglobus sp. | reverse complement strand
GCTTGATGTGCCGCCATTGCCAAAAGAGATGTTACTATCTCAACAAAATAATGACATAGAAAATAGCGAAACAATCAGAGCTCGCGTGCTTGATTGTTATAATAGGCAGCTGCAAAGACAAGGAAAATTAAATGATCAGCTAAATACAGCTGAAGTAGATAATTTGATTGTTTTGAATACTGATAACAGGCAACTATTGGAAAGTGTGATTGATAAATTACACCTTTCAGCAAGAGCTTATCATCGAATTTTAAAAGTGGCTAGAACCATTGCTGATTTAGATCATTCGCAAGCTGTTGAACAGCAGCATTTGATCGAAGCAATTGGGTATCGCCGACATAATGGATAGCAAAATGGTAATTATTCCCGCAATTGATTTAAAAGATGGCCAGTGTGTTCGCCTTAGACAAGGCTTGATGGATGACACAACAGTATTTTCAGATAATCCGGTTGATATGGCAGCCCAATGGGTTGAACAAGGCGCTAAGCGTCTGCATTTGGTGGATCTTAACGGTGCCTTTGAAGGTAAGCCAGTGAACGCTACCAGCGTTACCGAGATAACCAAAGCCTTTCCAGATTTGCCTGTACAAATCGGCGGCGGTATTCGAAATATGCAAATTGCCAATACTTATATTGAAGCAGGTATTAGTTATTTAATTATCGGCACAATGGCGGTAACTCATCCTGAATTTGTATCTGAGTTATGTCGAGAATTTCCAGGAAAAATCATTGTTGGGCTAGACGCTAATAATGGCCTAGTGGCTACTGAAGGTTGGGCAAAGCAAACCGATTTACATGTGGTTGATCTGGCTAAAAAATTCGAACAAGACGGTGTTAGCTCAATTGTTTATACTGATATTGCTCGTGACGGTATGATGCAAGGCGTCAATGTCGAGGCTACTGCAGATCTGGCCAAACAAACCTCAATTGATATTATTGCCTCAGGTGGTATTACTAATATGGACGATATTACTAATTTATTAAGTGCATCGCATCACGGTATTAGTGGTGCAATTACTGGTCGAGCAATTTATGAAGGTACGCTTGATTTTGCTAAGGCACAACAACTCTGCGATCAGCAAGGCTAATGAATATTGAAGTTGCTTACGCATTAGAAAATAAGCAAACCTTGTTGAATATAGAGGTGTCAGAAGGTATTAGCCTTAAGCAAGCCATCGAAGATTCAGGTATATTGGTGCTTTATCCACAAATTGATTTAAGTAAGGATAAGACTGGAATTTTTGGAAAAATAGCTAAACTTGATGTAGTTTTGCGCGATAAGGATCGGGTAGAAATATATCGCCCGCTAATGGCCGATCCTAAGCAGGTGCGTAAAGAACGCGCTGCCCAAGGTAAAAAAATGCGCAGTGGTAAAAAATCTTAATTTTTGGTAAAATACCGCTTTAGATTAAAAAATATTACATGAACGAAGATCAGCCTCCCTCGACACAGTCATTCTTAGCAAAACTGTTCAAACAGTTTTTTCATACGCCATTAAATTCTATTGATGCGCTTTTAGAAGCGTTAAAAGAAGCTGAAGAAAACCATATTATTGATTCCCATAGTCGTAGTATTATTGAAGGCACGTTGCAGCTTGAAAATATGGAAGTGCGCGATGTTATGGTGCCAAAGTCAAAAATGATCACTATTGAGCATAATGCAAATGCTAAAGAATTGCTCGATATTATGATTAATTCAGCGCACTCTCGCTTTCCTATTATTGATTTCAAACGTCATAAAATTCAAGGTGTTATTCTTGCTAAGGACTTGTTAAGCTATTTGGCGGGCGATAAGCGTAGTGACTTTAATTACAAAGAGTATGTGCGTAGTGCGATATTAGTGCCAGAAAGTAAAACACTTGGTGCGCTACTTAGAGATTTTCAGCAAAATAAATCACACATGGCAATCGTTATGGATGAGTACGGTGAGATTGCTGGCTTGATCACGCTAGAAGATGTTTTAGAGCAAATTGTGGGTGAGATCGAAGATGAGCATGACCTAGAAGAAGACAACATTATTGATTTTGGCGATGGCCGTTATTTGCTTAAAGCCAATACACCTATTGAAGAATTTGATGAATTCTTTAAAACAACACTAGTGATTGACAATGTTGATACAGTGGCTGGTTTTGTTATTGGCGGCTTTACTAGATTGCCAGAGCAAATGGATGAAATCACATTACAAGGATTTAATTTTAAAATATTAAAAACAGATTCTCGTCGCATTCATCTTCTTGAAGTGGTGCGTGATATAGAGAAAGGTAAGGTTTAATGGATATTCTCATTAGTGTTTTTCTGATGGGTTTTTTGGGTGGTGTGCATTGTTTGGGAATGTGTGGCGGTGTGGTTGCCATGTTAACTGCTAGCCTTGATCCAGAAGTTAAATCCAATCCTAAAAAAGTAGCGTTATTTCATCTTAATTACAATCTGGGCAGGGTTCTTAGTTACATCTTAATGGGTGCCATATTTGGCCTGCTTGGTGCATTGTTAACTCAATCATTACAAATGGATGTGATTGACAAGAGTCTTAGAATATTTTCAGGTGTATTGATGATTATGGTGGGCTTGTATATTGCTGGCTGGTCTTCAGGCATTCAAATTCTAGAAAAAATTGGCGCAAAGTTTTGGGCAATATTACAACCCTTAACAAAGCGATTTTTACCAATTAGAAATTTAAAAAGCGCTTTTTTTACAGGGTTGTTATGGGGTGGCATTCCATGTGGTTTGGTTTATGGTGCACTTAGTTTTTCAATTATTTCCGGTTCTGCTGCGCAGGGTGCTATGATTATGCTGGCATTTGGCTTGGGAACATTGCCAAGCTTGTTGCTGATGGCGAGTTTATCCACACAGCTAACACGGTTTGTGCAAAAACCCATGATTAGAAGAGTATCGGGTTTAATGATTGTTGGCCTAGGTGTTGTGGCATTATGGATGCCAATTAGCACATTGATTAAAGATGTCAGTCATGCTAATATGCAAATGATTAAAACACCAATGAGCGTGCCAATGCTAACACCTAACAATGAAAAAAAATTCCCAACACCAACTGATTTTGATTACTTAACTTAAGCATATGTCATTAGAAAATACCGCACAACTAGCCATTGATTTATTAAAAACACACGATATTACTGATTATGAGATTTCTATCAGCTCTAGCTCCGGCGTATCGACAGCAGTTCGATTGGGTAAGGTTGAAACCCTAGAATATCACTTAGACAAAAGCTTTGATATTAATGTTTATATGGGTAACTCAAAGGGTCATGCTTCGAGCGTGGATCTAAGTGATGGCGGTATTCTTAAAACCATCGAATCAGCTTGTTTGATTGCTAAATACACACAAGATGATCCATTTAACGGCCTAGCACCAAAAGAGCTAATGGCTTTTGATGTGCCAGATTTAGACATGTATCATCCTTGGGAGCTTGATCCTAGCCATAGTATTGAGTTAGCAACTCAATGTGAGGCTGCTGCACTAGATCAAGATGATATTAGCAATTCTGATGGCGCTGAAGTATCAAGCTTTCAGGGCGAAGGCTTATATGCTAATTCAAACGGCATGATGAGCGTGCAAAAAGGCGCCAAACATTCGCTTAGTTGTAGTGTGATTGCCAAGAAAAATAAAGATATGCAAACAGGCTACGAGTATACAGCAGCACTAGATGCGCAAGATTTAGAAGCGCCAGCACTGGTTGGAAAAAAAGCAGCCAAGTTAGCGGCTGATAAATTAGGCGCTCGTTCGTTGTCTTCACGTAAATGCCCAGTGATTTTCTCACCACGTTTATCTGGCGGGCTATTTTCACAATTAATTGGCGCTTTATCAGGTGCTAGACAATATAAAAAATCAACATTTTTATTAAATAGTATTGATCAAATTGTATTGCCAGAAACCATCAGCGTACTTGAAAATCCTTTTGCTTTAAAAACCATTGGTGCCAAAGCGTTTGATAGAGATGGCGTCTTAAAAAGGAGGCAATATTTTGTTGAATCTGGCCAGGTGAAAAGCTACGTATTAAGCCAATATTCAGCCAATCAACTAGGCTTGCAAACCACGGCCAATTCAGGCGGTGTGAATAATCTAATTATTGAACATCAGTTTAAAGGTGATTTAGGCGACATGATTAAAACCATGGATAAAGGCGTACTAGTGACAGAGCTTATGGGTCAAGGTGTTAATACAACAACGGGTGATTATTCTCGTGGAGCGCTTGGATTTTGGGTAGAAAATGGCGAGATCCAATATCCAGTTTCCGGCATTACCATCGCAGGAAATTTAAAAGATATGTTGTTAGGCATTGAGCAGATTGGTACAGATGTCGATCATCGTAATAATATCAAAGTAGGCTCTATCATGATTAATCAAATGACCATTGCTGGCGAAGTGTAATGAAGTATGACATAGTCATTAATGGCGGTGGTATGGTGGGTCAGGCGTTTGCATTAAGCATGGCTAATGCTAATTACAGTATTGCCATTATTGAGCCGAACAATCCTAATCCTGCATTAACGGAAGAATTTCATACACGTGTTAGTGCCATTACCCCAAAATCTGAACAACTACTCAAAGACATTGGCGCTTGGGGTTTGATTCAGCGAAAACATGCATTTACTGACACCAATGTTTGGGATCAAAATTCACATGGTGCGTTAGAGTTTCACGCTAAAGATGAAAGCCTAGATTATCTGGGCCATATTATTGAGAATGACGCTATTCAATCAGCACTATTTACCGCACTTAAAAAAACCAATGTTGATTTTATTAAAGCCAAGCTTGAAAATATTAAAAAAACCGACAATGGCTACCAAGTAATATTGGACAATAGTGAGCAGTTAGAGTGTGAGTTGTTGATTGCATCAGATGGTGCAAGATCACGCATTAGAGAGTTATCAGCCATTGAATTTAGCGAGCATAACTATCAGCAAAAAGCCATTGTTTGCAATATAAAATCTCCAAATGGTTTTAAAGATACAACTTGGCAGCGATTTTTGTCAGACAGTATTATTGCTTTATTGCCACTCAGCGATACCCAGGCTTCCATTGTTTGGTCGGCGAAAAATTCACTAGCTGATGAATTAATAGCGCTAGACGACCATGAATTTGCAAAACGCTTGTCAGCAGGTGTTGAATATCGATTTGGTGAATTTGAAGTACTAAGCAGTATTCAAGCTTTTCCATTGATCGAGCGCAGTTCTAAAGAATATGTAAGGGAAAATTTGGTATTAATTGGCGATGCTGCGCATAATATCCATCCACTTGCTGGCCAGGGTGTAAATCTTGGTTTTGCCGATGTTGCTGAGCTTTCATCGCAATTATTTAGAAGCGACAAGTCTTTAGCTAATTATTCTGTATTGCGACAATATGCTAGAGCTAGAAGGCTTGACAATGAGCTAATGGCAAAAACCATGACTGGGCTAAATTGGATTTATAAAGAAAACAATGAGCCACTTAGATGGTTGCGTGGTTTTGGCATGAACATCATTAATGAAACTCCGGCGCTTAAATCATTCTTACAAAAGCACGCACTAGGAAATTCTTAAAATAATTAATAAATGCTCGATGGCGTAATAATTGCATCAAGCATCACATCCCAATCTTGTGTCTCAAGCTGGTCAACTTGTTGACAATCAAATGCAAGCCCAATTAATGTAGGTTTTTCGCTAGATTTTTGATCTTTTTTAAAGGCTAATGTGCGATCGTAATAGCCACTACCCATGCCAATGCGATTTTTATCGCTGTCAAAGCCAACTAATGGCATAAATACAATATCAAGCTGCTCTGCACTGATAATTTCAGTAGAAATTGGCTCTGGAATGCCATATTGATTATTTCTGAAATTTTCACCAACTTTTGCAAATTTAAGGCTTTTATCGACTAATATTGGTAAATAAGTGTTTATTTCTTGTTTTTTAAGGAGGTTTTGTAAGTATTTTGGATCAACTTCCCCATCATTTGGCAAATAAAGTGCGATTTTTTGATCTTTATTAAAATTTACGATTTTTTTGATATTACTGAGTAAATTATTGGCAAGTTTATCCCGATCGACGATGTTGATATCGCGTCTTTTTTGTCGAAGGGATTGGCGTAGTGCGTTCATATTTGCATTATAGCCGAAGAATATAGTGCCTATTGTCCCGTGTTGGCTTAAAACCTGAACCAGTAAGGCTCAAGGCGGAAATTCGAAGAGTACCGCAGGCTTCCCACTTCGAGGTGGGCTTGCACAATAGCAATCTATCTCATATCCTTAGTTGTTTATTTATCGGCTCAGGGGACGTAGCCAATCAAAAGCACAATAGACAAATATTATTATCACCTCTTACAATTAAATTGGCACACTTTTTATAAAAATAAACTTATATGCCTGTCATTAATAGGCGTAATATTTATAAAAATGTGCCTTATTAAAACTGTATTGTTGTGCTAATGCGTAAATACATGTTTGATATCAGGCTGTTTTGTTATCTATTTTTTCTATATAAGTAAAGTTGGAAAAATTATATGAGGTTCGGTTCTATCCATGAAACACTCGGTTGGTTTACTCAAAGCTTCTTAGATATTGAAGAAGATGCACTTGATTAAAATAGAATAATGTTATTGCATTTTAGGTGAGGATGGCAAGCTGTATATCTTGCACTTTAATACTGCTTTTCACTATGTGAGTGGTGAGCTCTATCGTCAGCATAAAACTTATAGTGGTTATTCTCGAGAAAGACAAACAGAACTGCTAGATCAAGGCATTGATATTAATATTGTAGATTAGCGTAAAATCTACCCTATCTATATTTAGGGTGATTGTTGTGAGTGATACTAATTTTTCTTGTCTGGGATTGCGAGTCGATCTTTTAAAAAACTTAACCAGTTTAGGTTATGAGTCAATGACGCCTGTTCAGGCATTAAGCTTGCCACCGATTTTATCCGGCAAGGATGTTATTGGCCAGGGAAAAACCGGCTCAGGAAAAACAGCCGCCTTTGGCTTAGGGCTATTACAAAAATTGGATGTCAAAGCATTCAGGGTGCAATCTATTGTTTTATGCCCAACACGTGAATTAGCCGACCAAGTGGCTAATGAAATTCGTAAGTTAGCTAGAGCTGTTCATAATATTAAAGTATTAACCTTATGTGGTGGTGCGCCATTTGGGCCACAAATCGGTTCTTTAGAGCATGGTGCACATATTGTAGTTGGCACACCTGGGCGTATTGAAGAGCATTTACGCAAGCGTACACTGAAACTTGAACATGTTGATATGCTGGTTTTAGATGAGGCTGATCGCATGTTAGATATGGGTTTTCAAGATGCGATTGACGATATTATTGAAAAAATTCCTAGCAATCGACAAACTTTACTATTTAGTGCTACTTATCCACAACAAATTGAAGATATTGCGCAACGTGTGATGAAAGATCCGGTTTCTGTGAGTGCGCCTTCAACACACGAAGAGTCCACTATTAAGCAGCACTTTTATCAAATCAATTCAGATGATGAGCGCATGAATGCTTTGCGTTTGTTGCTAGCGAAGCACAAGCCTGAATCTGCCTTGGTTTTTTGTAATACTAAGCGTGACACTCAAGATGTTGCTGATGAGCTAATTTACTATGGTTTTTATGCATTAGCGATTCATGGTGATTTAGATCAACGAGAGCGCGATCAAGCACTGATTCGTTTTTCTAATAAAAGTATTTCAGTGTTGGTGGCAACTGATGTTGCTGCTAGAGGCTTGGATATTGATGCATTGGATTTGGTGATAAACTTCAATGTTGCCCATGATCCTGAAGTGCATGTTCATCGTATTGGTCGTACTGGTAGAGCAGGACGCAGCGGTATTGCTGCAACCCTCTATAGCGATAAAGAGACTCGAAAGCTCGATGAGCTAAACATTGATATCAGTACTGATGAATTACCAAGTGATGCTCTTTTGGATAGACCGATTAAAAAGCCTGTAATGACAACACTTAAAATTGACGGCGGTAAAAAACAAAAGCTACGTCCAGGCGATATCGTTGGTGGGCTTACTGGCAAAGACGGCATTCCAGGCGACAAAATCGGAAAAATTACTGTTTCTAGTAATTGGTCATATGTGGCAGTAGAATCAAGTTTAGTTAAAGTGGCATTAAAGAAAATTCAAAATGATAAGCTCAAAGGCAAAACCTTTAGAGTGAGGATTTTGTCTTAGTCTAGAATGGTTTTTAGTAGTGCAATGGTTTGATCCATAGACATCTCTAAATTTTGAAATAATTCAGCTTTACTGTTGTGATTGGCGTCATCAGAAATGCCTTTAATTAAAGTAATAGGTATGTCATATCTATTGGCCACATAAGCAATCGCAAAGCCTTCCATATCGACCATATCAGCACCATTATTAATACTTACGGCGTTAGTGATGAATTGATCGCCTGTGGTTAATATCATGGCTTTATCGGCATGTTTGGGTACATAGCAATCAATACGCTGATACATATCTTGTTGATAATCATCAAAAGGGATAAAGGCATCGTGCTGGGTGACTGAGCTAATGAAATAAGCACTACCTGTAGGAATGGAATTAATCGCACCTGCAAGGCCGATGTTAATGAGTCGATCAATATTAAATTTATTGATCAGTGTAGTTGCTGCTAATGTGCTGGCGACTTTACCAATGTTAGATTCAATCAGGGTGATGTGATTGTTTTGGTAGACTTTATAGCCTAGATGATTATCAATTTGAGTTAGCTTATAAGCAGCGATTATTTTATCAACCTCTTCGCGCATGGCGCAAACAATACCAACTTTAGTCATAGGTTATTTGTGCATTAACTTGTATATCTAAATCCATTCTGGCTTTTAAAAAGCTAAGCTCAATGACGCATTCAAGAGCAACTATATTAGCTTTTAGAGTTTTTATTAGTTGGCTGACTGCTTTAACACTTCCGCCTGTTGCCAGTAGATCATCAACAATCAGTACTTTGTCATTAGCTGAAATAGAATTTTCATGTAGCTCAAAAGAATTTTGGCCGTATTCTAATTGGTAGTCAATACTAATGCATTGATCGGGTAGTTTGCCTGGTTTGCGGACCATGACAAACGGTACGCCAATTTTATAAGCAACAGCGGCGCCGAAAATAAAGCCTCTGGCATCCAGGCCAACAATTTTATCAATGGAGTCTTGGTTATATTTGCTGGCAATATTGTCAATTACGTAGGAAAATGCTTCGGGATTTGCCAGTAATGGGGAAATATCTTTAAAAACAATGCCTTTTTTGGGAAAATCTACAATATCTTTAATATAAAGATTAAGATCCATTGTTAATCTTCCAATAGAGTAATCTCAAGAATTTCCCAAGTTTCAGAATCATAATTAACTTTGTAGCCAACTAACGCTTCTTCAACTTGATCTCTTAAAATTAAAGGCAGCTCCCATACGCGCGTGCAACCAGGATAGCCAAAAATATCATGATAGGTGTTATCTGAGATGGTAATGAGTTTGCTTAAGCCCATCTGTGCAAAGCTACCCATAACATCCTCAATAAAAGTTGGCGGCGCTAATGGGTAGAATTTTATTCTTTCATACATTTGTACAGTGGCAACGGACTCTAGTAAATTCAGTCGAACACCTTCTACATCATTGATGTCTTGCACCAGCTCGGTGACGAGATCGTTTTCTTTGTCGATAGTAATCGAATGGATCATTGGAAAAACATTCATTGTTTCAATTGACATAATAATTCCTAGTGTTTAAAGTGGCGCATGCCTGTAAATACCATGGCAATGCCGTGTTCATTAGCAGCTTCAATAACTTCGTTATCACGCATAGAGCCACCTGGCTGAATAATAGCTTTGATGCCAGCTTCTGCAGCAGCATCAATACCATCTCTAAATGGGAAGAAAGCATCTGATGCCATTACTGAGCCTTCCACCACAAGGCCTTCATCTGCCGCTTTAATGCCGGCAATTTTGGCTGAATAAACACGTGACATTTGACCTGCTCCAACGCCAATTGTCATTTCATTTTTGACATAAACAATGGCATTTGATTTGACAGTTTTGGCTACTTTCCAGGCAAATAATAAATCTATGATTTGATCAGCTGTTGGCTGAATATCGCTCACGCATTTAATGTCAGTTTCA
>DTUI01000054.1 GCA_012964205.1 Candidatus Thioglobus sp. | reverse complement strand
CTTAACAGAGCTTCACATGGACGGCTTCTTCGACTCTCAAGGTTAGGTTTTTACCACTATCTGCGTTATCAAATATACGCAACAGCCTCATGACTAAGGTCTTTGGGTTTTATTGCGCTTCGACTTAATCTTGGTTTGCCAAAATTTCATCTTAAAGAGTAGTGTGTGAAGATTTTTTTAAGCAAAAAAAAATGACGACATATTGGTCGTCATTTTTAGTTTTAAATTGATAGATATTTAAATATCTAACGCTTCAATCTCTAGCAACATTTTGTTAATATGCTTACCCAATTGGGCATCATAGCCATGCCAATCACGATAATCAGCTAAGCGCTTATCGGCAAATGGCTTGATTTCATAATCAGCCAAATCTTCTTCGTAGCCTTTTGCAGTTTCTTCTTTGATAATGATCAAGTAATCCAAAAATGGTTTAACTGCATTGTTAGCATCGCCCGATGGGCCATGACCAGGCACATAATGAGTTAACCCAAGATCAATTGCATACTCAAGTGCTTTAATATTGCCATGCATGTCTGAGGTGCCATCAAAACGACCGAAACGATGAATTAAATCATTATCACCTAAGAATAATGTTTTGCTACCAACATGCTCAACCATAATATCAGTGTTGGTATGTGCAACACCAGTGATGTCGTTGTGAATTCTAAAGGTTTCACCAGCAACATTTACTTCTTGTAAGTGCGTTGTTGCGTCGGTTGGGTAAGTAGCTACCGTACCTTTTGATAAGCCTTCAGTTGAAGTATCCATGATGCCAACCCAGCTATCGCCTGCGCCGTCCTTGGCTTGGGCGATCATTGCCGGATGTGCGTAAATTTTTGCATTGGGATAGGCTTCTAAAATGGCTTGATTTCCCAGCCAGTGATCACCATGAACGTGCGTGTTAAAAGCGGCAACAATTGGCTTATCAGTAATTTTTTTAATCTCATTAATGACGTTTTTACCCACTTGGTAAGTGCCACCAGGGTCGATAACAATCACACCATCAGCGCCAATAACCATACCTGGATTATTCATAAATCCGTGATTTTTTACATTTGGCTCGCCTAATGGCCCATGAATAATAAAAGTTTGCTTGTCGAGTGTGTCAAATTTATACTCGCCCAGTCCGTCAATGGTCCAAGCTTGCGATGTGCTTGAAACAGCTAATGTAAATAATAATACTAATTTGTTCATGACTTACCCCTCTAATAGAACTGTTAATTATAGCTGATGTTATAATCACCGCATGCGAAAAAAACCAACCCTATCCAATATACAAGTTATTGCCAAGACTCGTTTTTTCAATATTCAATCAATGGATGTTGAATTTTCCAATGGCGAAAAAAGACAATATGAGCGATTAAAACCACCTGGAAATGGTGCAGTTTTGATCGTTCCAATGCTGGATGATGAAACAACGTTAATGATTTATGAATATTCAGGCGGCACTGACCGTTATGAACTGGCCTTTACCAAAGGAAAAATTGACGATGGTGAGACGCCGCTCGAAGCGGCCAATCGAGAACTAATTGAAGAAATTGGCTATGGTGCTAAAAAACTCACGTTTTTAAAGGGTATGAGTATTGCGCCAGGCTATCAATCAAATATGACTTATGTGGTTTTAGCTCAAGATTTATATCGGGCTACTGCACAGGGTGATGAGCCGGAGCCACTTGAAGTGGTTAAGCACAAACTAGCAGATATTGAGCAGTTGGTTTATGATAATGACTTAACCGAAGCGCGTAGTATTGCCGCGCTATATATGGCCAAAGAAGCAATTAGACAGCAAAATATAAGTGATTAAAATCCCCCAGTCATTTGTACTGACAGATGCTGACACGCCATTTCCTCAGGTTGAATTAGCACTAACTGACCCAAATGGGTTGATTGGTGTTGGTGGTGAACTAACCACTAAACGCTTAATTGATGCTTATCAACAAGGAATTTTTCCTTGGTATAGTGAAGGCGAGCCAGTAATTTGGTATAGTCCAAATCCACGCATGGTGATTACACCAGATAAATTACACATTTCTAAAAGCCTACAAAAAACCTTAAATAGACAAAACTTTGAGATTAAAGTTGATCAAAACTTTACTCAAGTGATGAGTCGATGTCGCTCAGTTGTACGCAAAGATCAAGAAGGAACTTGGATTGATAATGAGATGATCAAGGCTTATAGTGCGCTACATCTTAGTGGTCTTGCACGTTCAATTGAGGTATTTAAAGGTGATGAGCTGGTAGGTGGCTTGTATGGCGTGAGTATGGGTAAGGTGTTTTTTGGCGAGTCAATGTTTTCTCTTGAGCGTGACGCATCGAAAATTGCCTTTGTACATTTGTTAAAAAATATGGATTATGATTTGGTAGATTGCCAAGTGGAAAATCCACATTTAAAAAGCCTTGGCGCCTTCAATATAGAGCGTTCTGCGTTTATCAAATTATTAAAGGATTTACTGTAAAATAGGTGTTTATTAATTATCCACTAGAGAGCAACATGAAAAAATTATTAAAACTAATGACATTAGTATTTATCGTCATTGGTATCAGTGCTTGTGGCAAGATGGGTGAACTTGAAGCTGTTAAGGTGGATCAAGTGGTACTGTCTCCAGCGCCTGCAATCGATCAAGCTGCACAAGCAACTGCGCCTGAGCTTGATATTCTGCCGCATAATTCCAAATAAGCGTTGAGTTTTTCATACCACAATCATTCTTTACATGCCGAATCTGTTGATATAGCAGATTTGATGGCTAACTATGGCTCGCCGTTATATGTTTACTCGCGTACTGACATTGAAAATAATTGGCGTGAATTTGATTCGGCTTTTGGTCAGCATCCGCATTTGGTATGCTACGCAGTAAAGGCCAATTCAAATATTGCTGTACTTAATGTGTTGGCCAAGATTGGTGCGGGTTTTGATATTGTATCAATTGGTGAGCTAGAGCGTGTTTTGGCAGCAGGCGGACAAGCATCTAAATGTGTATTTTCAGGTGTTGCAAAAACACACGTTGAAATCAAGCGCGGTCTGGAAGTTGGCATTCGTTGTTTTAATGTTGAATCTAGCGCTGAGTTAGATCGTATCGAACAAGTAGCAAACAGTATGAATATGCAAGCGCCAATTTCAATACGGGTTAATCCAAATGTGGATGCGAAAACACACCCTTATATTTCAACCGGCCTAAAAGAAAATAAATTTGGTGTTGATATTGATGATGCAATCGAGCTATATGAGCAAGCTCAACGCTATGAGTTTATTAATATTCAAGGGTTGGATTGTCATATTGGATCGCAATTAA
This sequence comes from Candidatus Thioglobus sp., assembly GCA_012964205.1. Taxonomy (GTDB): domain Bacteria; phylum Pseudomonadota; class Gammaproteobacteria; order PS1; family Pseudothioglobaceae; genus Thioglobus_A. Next base: position 6,833 of record DTUI01000054.1, on the reverse strand, counting down.
CAGACGTATCGCCATTTTTAGATGCCCTAGATAAAGTGCTAGATTTAATCGCCAAATTAAACGATCGAGGTATTGAAATTGCCCACCTTGACTTAGGTGGTGGCGTTGGTATTCGTTACGATGATGAAGTGACAATCGATATTGCTGCTTACGTAGGTGAAATGCTTAAGCGTGTTGGTAATTTAGAAATTATATTAGAGCCGGGTAGGGCTATTGTTGGCAATGCTGGCGTATTCGTAACTAAGGTAGAATTTTTAAAGCAAAATTCAGATAAATCGTTCGCTATCATTGATGGTGCCATGAATGATTTATTACGACCTGCTTTTTATAATGCTTATCATCAAGTGCTACCAGTTAATGACAATGCTAACGGCGTAAAATCAAGCTGGGACTTAGTAGGACCAATTTGCGAAACTGGTGATTTTTTAGCCAAAGATAGACAATTGTCTTTATCTGAAGGTGACTATTTGGCCGTTATGTCGGCAGGTGCTTATGGCTTTACCATGAGCTCAAACTACAATTCACGCCCCCGCGTGGCAGAGGTGATGGTGGCAGACGATGCACACCATTTAATTCGCAAGCGCGAAAACATTCAAGATTTATTTAATACAGAGACCATAATCAATGACTAAGCTTACTAACAATCAAAAGAAATTTTTACGATCTAAAGGACACAGCCTTAAGCCAGTCGTCATGATGGGCCAGCATGGTCTTAGTGAAGGTGTTTTGGCAGAATTAAAGACAAGCCTGGAGACTCATGAACTGTTAAAAATTAAAGTTCGTGGCGATGATAAAGATCATAAGCAGGCGATTATCAATGAAATTGTTGAAATTAACAAAGCACACTTGGTTCAGGTCATTGGCAATATTATGGTGATTTATCGAGCTTTTGATAAAGATCCTCAAATCATTCTTCCAAGAAAATAAATACCTGTGACTAAGATTGCAATTAGCGCTGCTGAAACTTCAGGAGATCTAATTGGCTCAACATTAGTACAAGCATTAAAGACTCAGGATAGCAATCTTCAAATTGAGGGCTTGTGCGGCGATAAAATGCAGCAAGCAGGCTGTCAAAAACGCTGGGACATGAGCTTGGTGAATGTCATGGGATTCACAGAGGTTCTAAAAAAATTGCCCTCACTACTCAAGCTTAGAGCTGAAATAGTATCGTATTTTTCTGATCAACGGCCAGATGTCTTTATTGGGGTTGATGCACCTGATTTTAATTTTATAATTGAAAAAAAGCTTAAAAAACAAGGTGTTAAGACCATACATTTTGTTTCTCCATCTGTGTGGGCGTGGCGACAATCTCGCGTTAATAAAATCAAACAATCAACAGATTTGTTGTTATGTTTATTCCCTTTTGAGGTGAATTTTTACAAACAATGTGGCCAGCGAGCAGTATTTGTTGGCCATCCTTTGGCGGAAAAGCTAAGCCCTAGAAAAAACCATATATCAACAAAACAGATTTTACTAATGCCAGGCTCCAGATCAGGTGAAGTTAAAAGACTTTTGCCTGAGTTGTTAGCAGCAGCAGTAATCATGTCAAAACAAGATGCCGATCTTACCTTTCATTTAGCGTTAGCCAATGAAGAGTTGCTAGATTGGGTGATAGAATTGGTAGGTGATCAACAGCTAGAAATATCTGTTGATGAGGCACACATTCGCATGCAGAGTGCTGATTTGGTGTTGGTTGCATCTGGCACAGCAGCACTTGAACTTGCACTAGTTGGCGTACCAATGGTGGTGGTTTATAAATTGTCAGCAATGAGCTATTTCATTGCTTCCCGATTAATTAAAAGTAAGTACATTAGCTTACCTAATGTAATTGCTGACAAAGCTTTGGTGCCAGAGCTTATTCAAGATGATGCTAATGCACAAAATATTGCCAGCCAAGCCATGAACATCCTATCAAGTGATCAGAATGAGTTAATTGCTGAATTTAGCAATATTCATCAACGACTTAGTCTGAATGCTAGCGAAGAGGCAGCCAGGCTAGTTCTTGAGTTTATCAATGAATAAAGAACTTAATTTCATTGTTGCGCTAGCACTTAAAGAGGATCTAGGTTCAGGCGATGTATCTGCTAACCTATTGGTTGATAAAAAAATTAATGCCAGTATTGTTTGTCGTGAGTCGGCTGTTATTTGCGGTGTTGAATATGCCCAAGCTGTTTTCTTATCTTTAAACCAAGATATTGAAATTAATTGGATGGCTAAGGATGGTGACATTGTTGAGCCAACTCAAGTATTGTGCACCTTGTCTGGCTCGTCAAAAGCTATTATTAGTGCTGAGCGTGTCGCGCTTAATTTTTTGCAAACATTAAGCGCTGTCGCTACACAAACTAAAAAACTGGTTGATAAAATTTCCCATACTCAAGCGCAATTATTAGACACAAGAAAGACTATTCCTGGTTTGCGCATGGCGCAGAAATATGCGGTTAAATGTGGTGCTGGTGTTAATCATCGAATGGGTTTGTATGATTGCGTAATGCTTAAAGAAAATCATATCATTGCTGCTGGTGGTATAACTCAAGCCGTAGCAATAGCCAAAACTCAGTATGCTGATTTAGATTTAATTGTTGAGGTAGAGACTCTGGCACAATTAGGCGAAGTATTAACTTTAAGCGGTGTTACGCGAGCGTTATGTGATAATTTTTCACTTGAAATGTTATCTCAAGCTGTCAGTATGTCAGCTGGTATTTTACCACTTGAGGCATCAGGCAATATTGATGAGACAACCATTTTGCCAATTGCACAAACTGGTGTTGATTTTATTTCAACCGGCAGTATTACTAAAAATATCCAGGCGATCGATTTGTCGCTACGCTTTGCCTGAGGCAAAAAATACAGGACTGATCAAGCTGTCTTGAGTGTTGTAGCGTAAAGGTTTTTTGTCCTCACCCACCACGCGACCACCAGCAGCCTCTAAAATACAGCCGCCTGCTGCGGTATCCCATTCTGAGCAAGGGCCAAATCTTGGGTAGTGATCAAAAACACCTTCTGCAATTTTACAAAATTTTAGTGCACTGCCTAAGTGATTAATTTTAGTGTCACCAAAATCATGCAGATAAGACTGTAGTTGTTGATTGTTATGCGAATGATTTCCAATTACAATTTCTAATGGTTGTTTTGGGCTTGCGCATTGCAATAGGGTGGTTTTATTATCTTGATACTTGAAGGATTTTTGTTGATCATTAGTAAAGTAATGTGTTTGACTGTGGGGTGAATAAATAAGACCGTAAATTGGGCGATTATGTTTGATATAAGCAATGCAGATACAAAACTCACCAGTTTGATTGATGAAGTCTCTAGTACCGTCTAATGGATCAATTAGCCAGTATTCATTCCAGCTTGATCGGGTTGTAAAGTCTATTGATTCAGATTCTTCGGATAATATTGGCACTCCAGGTGTTAGTATGGCTAATGCTTGTGTAATCATCCGATGTGCTTTTTGGTCGACCAGTGTCAGTGGAGTTTTATCCGCCTTAGTTGCAACATTTAAATTTGACTTGTAGTAAGACATGATCATCTTACCAACCTCTTTACTAAGGCTGATTAAATGCGGTGTTAGCGTATCAAATGTCATAAGCTAATCATACCTTTGGTTTCAGCATGATATGCCCGAAACTTGAATTTTAAATAGCACAAAGCCCAATAACAATAATTGATATTGCTTACTAGGATTTTGTGTGTGTATGGTGGGCCTACTTGGACTTGAACCAAGGACCAATCGATTATGAGTCGATTGCTCTAACCAACTGAGCTATAGGCCCGATAAAGCGGATTGATTACGTATCTAAAAAACTCTGTAGCTTATGAGCACGAGAAGGGTGTCTTAGTTTTCTAAGTGCTTTAGCCTCAATTTGGCGAATGCGTTCGCGTGTTACGTCAAATTGTCTACCTACTTCCTCTAGCGTGTGATCGGTATTCATATCAATACCAAAGCGCATTTTTAGTACTTTTGCTTCACGTGGAGATAGGTTGTTTAGTAGCTCGCTAGTTGTTTCTCTTAGACTTTCTTTTGTTGTAATTTCTACTGGTGAAGATAGGTTTGTATCTTCAATAAAGTCACCAATATTTGAATCTTCGTCATCACCTACTGGTGTTTCCATTGATAAAGGCTCTTTAGCAATTTTCAGAATTTTAATAATTTTATATTCTGGTAATTCCATCTCAGTGGCTAATTCCTCAGGTGTTGCTTCACGGCCAAATTTTTGTAGTAATTGGCGACGAACGCGATTAAGTTTGTTAATCGTTTCAATCATGTGCACTGGAATACGAATCGTACGTGCTTGGTCAGCAATAGAGCGTGTAATTGCTTGACGAATCCACCAAGTGGCATAAGTTGAGAATTTGTAACCACGACGATATTCAAATTTATCAACCGCTTTCATTAGGCCAACATTGCCTTCTTGAATAAGGTCTAAGAATTGTAAGCCACGGTTAGCGTACTTTTTAGCAATAGAGATAACCAATCTTAAGTTGGCTTCAATCATTTGTGACTTAGCTTTTTTAGCGCGACGATCACCTTTACGATAAAGTTTGTTTAATGCTTTTAGCTCAGTAATGGTTAGCTGCATTTCTTCTTCATATTCATGAAGATTTTTTTGTGCATAGAAGATTTCTTTTTTAGATTCTTCTAATGCTTTAGAAACTTTATCGTCAAGTTTTGCGCCTTTTAGCCATTCATAGTTGGTTTCATTGCCTGTGTATAAGTCAAAGAATTCCAGTCTTTCCATGCCAGCATATAGGCAAATATTTTGAATTTTTTTATCTTGCGCCTTAACTTGAGCGACACGATCACAAATAACTTCCATCATTGTAGAAACTAATTTAGGTGCTAAGCGTAAGTCTGACAAACTTTCAGACAATTGCACGCGTGCAGCAACTGTTTTTTTATGACGGAATCCTTGCTTTTCATTAAGTTTTTGGTAGCTTTCAGAGCAGCTTAAAACAGTATCAAATCGAGTATTTACCTTTTCTTCATCAGGGCCGGTGTACTCCATTTCTTCCATGTCTTCATATTCTTCATCGTCATCAAACTCGCCCGCGTCAAAAGCAGCTTTTTTAGCTTCAAAATCGGCTGCATCGCCTTGATAGCCGATAATAACATCAGTCATCTTACATTTTCCTTCTTCAAGGCGTTTGTGTGCTTTAAAGAAATAGCCTGTAATTGACGGATACAAAGTGATGGATTTCATAATCTCGAAAACACCTGCTTCAATTTCTTTGGCAATGCGAATTTCGTCTTTTTGCTCAAGTAAAGCTACTACACCCATTTCACGCATGTACATTCTAACTGGGTCAGTTGTTCTACCAAATTCAGAGTCTAGTGCTGCAAGCGCTGCAACAGCCGCTTCAGCAGAAGTTGATTGGGCTTTTGCGCCTGATTCTACAACCAGTGTATCTGCATCAGGAATCGTGTCAGAAACGGTAATGTCTAACTCTTCTAAAATGGTAACAATTGGCTCAATTTGATCTTGTGTTAATAGATCTTCTGGCAAGATATCGTTGATTTCAGAATAGGTTAAATAGCCTTTTTCCTTACCAACCATGATAAGTTTTTGTAATGCTTGCTTGTGTGCTTTAGTAGTAGTTTTCATAGAGTAATGCGTTTTGACAAACCAAATGATGGATTATACACAAAGTTAGACGTTAAAAATCATAGCCTTGTGTGGGTTTTTGAAGGTAGTTATTGTAGGTCGGCAAAAATATTAATAATAGATTGCTCTTCACTAATTCGTTTGACCACTTCGGCCATGATTGGTGCGATAGAAAGCTGTCTAATTTTGCTGCATTTTGCAGCATCAGCGCTTAATGGGATGGTGTTAGTAGTGACTAATTCATCCAATTCAGAGTTTTTAATATTGCTGATTGCATTGCCAGAAAGCACAGCGTGTGTTGCATAGGCGACAACTTTTTTGGCGCCTCTTTCTTTTAAAATGTTAGCCGCTTGGCACAAGGTGCCAGCTGTATCAACCATGTCATCAATAAGAATACAAGTTTTGCCTTCTACATCGCCAATAACATTCATGACTTTAACCATATTTGGTGCAGGGCGGCGCTTGTCGATAATGGCTAAATCTGCATCATTTAGCTTTTTGGCTGCAGCACGAGCACGAACCACACCACCAACATCTGGAGAAACGACAACAATATCTTCATAATTTTTACTCATGATATCGTCGAGTAAAACAGGCTGCGCATAGATGTTGTCAATTGGAATATCAAAAAAACCTTGAATTTGATCGGCATGTAAATCAACCGTTAAAATTCGATCAATACCTGAAGCTTCAACCATTTTTGCAGCAAGCTTGGCCGTGATTGGCACACGTGTTAAGCGTGAACGACGATCCTGTCTAGAATAGCCAAAATATGGCACAACTGCGGTAATTCTAGCAGCGGAAGAGCGCTTTAAGGCGTCAGCCATTACCAATAGCTCCATCAGTGTTTCAGCAGGAGAAGGTCCGCAAGTTGGCTGAATAATAAATACGTCACAACCACGAACATTTTCTAAAATTTCAACTTGTGATTCACCATCGCTAAATCGACCAACAATCGCTTTACCTTGTGCGATGTTTAAGCTAGAAATAATTTCACCAGAAAGTAACGGATTGGCGTTTCCACTAAAAATTTTGATTGTGTCAAGAGACATGGTGGCTTTAGGGTTGTTGAAATTGATTAAATTATACTAGGTTACACTGATGAAAATAGTATTTGCTTACCGATTGAAAAACATAAAAAAAGCCGCGACTTAATTGCTAAGACGCAGCTTTTTAGAAAATGGCTGGGCTGGCAGGATTTGAACCTGCGCATGACGGGATCAAAACCCG
>DTUI01000053.1 GCA_012964205.1 Candidatus Thioglobus sp. | reverse complement strand
TTAGTCTCTCAACTGAAAACACAAGATGACCCTTGGAAAGAGCGTGCAGAAGGCGCTCAGAGTCATCAGTTTGAAGTTATTACACTATAATTATTAAGGAGTATTTATGTCAAATTGGAAAGAAGTGGTAGCGTTGGACGATATTCCGGCATTGGGATCACGAGTTATTCGCACAAAAGATCAGGAAATTGCACTTTTTAGAACTAGCGACGATAATGTATTTGCCGTACATAACTCATGCCCACATGCGGGTGGTGTATTGTCAGAAGGTATCGTACATGGTCACAAAGTAACTTGCCCGTTACATAATTGGGTAATAAACTTGGAAGATGGTGAGGCTCAAGGTGTGGACGAGGGGTCAACAGCTTGTTTTGAGACAAAAATTGAATCAGGTGTGGTTTATATTAATTTATAATTAGAATCAATGTGAGCAAGTAAGCTAGCAAGTAATTAAAAATTTACAGTTGCAAAATAAACAAATAAGGAAGCAGTCATGTTATTAAATCGAACACAAAAAAATCCAATTAAAATCACCGACAAAAAGGTGGTTGAGTGGAAATACGCTACTTGTGGATATTGCTCTACAGGGTGTTCGATAGAAGTTGGTCTAAATGACGAAGGTCATGCAGTTTCATCCCGAGGCGTAGGTGGTGCAGATGTAAATCGTGGCAAGCTTTGTTTAAAGGGCATTATGGAGCACGAGCTGTTTACTTCTGCTGGACGTGGAGATAAGCCATTAATACGCGATCATTGGCATGAAAAGTTTACTGAGACAACTTGGGATCAGGCAATTGATAAAACTGCAGAGGGGATTAGAGCAGTACAGGAAAAGTACGGTAAAGATTCTGTTGCAATTATTTCAACTGGCCAGATATTTACGGAGGAATTCTATACATTAGGTAAGTTAGCACGAGGATTGATTGGTACAAACAATTATGATGGTAACACAACATTGTGTATGGCTTCCGCGGTATCAGGTTATAAGCGCTCATTTGGCTCAGATGGACCTCCTGGTTGTTATGAAGATTTCGAGAAAACTGATTGCTTAATTGCTTGGGGTTCTAATTTACCTGAGCAGCATCCAATTATTTATTGGAGAATGAAAGAGGCTCAAGAAAAAAGAAAGTTCCCACTAATTGTGATTGATCCACGTGTCACCATGTTGGCACAGAATGCTGATATTCATTTAACCATTACTCCAGGTACTGATATCGTTCTAATGAACGCCTTTATGTATGTCATTCTAAATGAAGGCTTGCAAGATGCTGAATATATTGAAAAAAATACAAATGGCTATGATGAACTAAAGGCAGAAGTGGATAAATATGATCCAGTTACCGCCTCTAAAATTTGTGGTATTGACGAAGATACTATTCGTGTTGTTGCAAGATTATTTGCAAAAGCAAATACTGCTATGCAGATTTGGTGCATGGGCATTAATCAATCAACGCACGGTTCCGATGGTGTGGTGGGTATTAATAATTTAGCACTTATTACTGGCAATATTGGTATACCAGGTGGTACAAGTTTATCAATTACTGGTCAATGTAATGCGATGGGAACAAGAGAATGGTCTTCATGCTCAGGATTGCCAAATCATCGATTATTGGAAAATCCTCAGGATAGAGAGGACATTGCAAAATATTGGAATATTGACGTTGACTTCCTACCAACTAAACGCGGCCTAGTGCAAACAGATATCTATAGAGCTATTGAAACGGGCGAGATCAAGGGGTTATGGTTAATTGCAACTAATCCACTCTCCTCTTTGCCTGATACGGCGAGAATAAGAAAAGCTATGGAAAGATTGGAGTTTTGTGTTGTGCAAGATTGCTACCAAGATTCTGAGAGTAATCAATACGCCAATGTTTTCTTGCCAGCTGGCACGTGGGCGGAAAAATCTGGTGTAATGACCAACACGGAGAGGCGTGTTAATTTGATTAATCCAATTATGACAGCGCCTGGTGATTCAAAACCTGATTTTTGGATCTTTAATGAGGTCGCTAAACGATTCAATACACAAGATAAGGTAAGCTTCCCAGAAACTACTTCCGAAGTATTTGAGGAGATGAAGGTTATATCCAAAGGTCGCCTGTGTGATATTTCAGGAATGAATTATGACAATATTGAAAAAAATCGAGGTATTCAATGGCCTTATACCGAAGAGCAACTTAAAAATAATGAAGAGCCGCCAGCTGGAGGTAAGCGTATTTATACTGAAGAGGCTACTTTCAGATTTGCAGATGGAAAAGCTAAATTAATCCCGCTACCATTTGTTGATAATAATGAAGTTCCAGATGAGGAATTCCCTATTTGGCTAAATACTGGGCGACTTGTGGAGCATTGGCATGGTAGAACAAAAACCGGCAAGGTTGGAAATAATAATAAATTTAGTCCAATTCCATTTATTGAAATTAACCCCGATCTAGCAATCGAGTCTGGCGTGAATGATGGAGAATATGTGCGTTTGATTTCTAGAAGATCGGATGCAATTGTTATGGCAAAATATACAAATCGAGTGGGAAAGAACGCGGTATTCTTGCCATTTCATTTCCATGATTGTGCTAATCGACTAACTTTGGGTTTGTTGGATCCTCATTCTAGACAGCCCGCCTACAAGCAACAAGCTGTTAGAATTGAACCAATTAAAGATCAAAAAGCAGCTGCACAGTTAAGCATGGAAATGAGACAATTTTAGGAAAATATTATGTTTAAAGTAAGAGCAGACGAGCCAGAATACGCATTTTTATGGGATAAAGAGACCAAGACAGATAACTGCTACGGTCATTCTATTGAAAAAACCCAAGAAGGTGATCCATTACGCGATAAAAGTTTAAATATTAATGGCGATAATGGTATTGGTGAAAATCCTAATCGTTATAAGCAGCATGGGTTTTACTTTAATGCAGATAATTGCATTGGTTGTCACGCGTGCGAATCTGCTTGTAGCGAGAAAAACGATGTTCCGGATCACTTGGCGTTTCGTTCAGTTGGCTTTGTTGAGGGCGGATCTTATCCAAACTATCAGCGTCTTAATATCTCGATGGCATGTAATCATTGTGACGATCCAGTATGTCTTAAAGGCTGCCCTACGCGTGCATACACCAAATTTGCTGAATATGGTGCAGTGTTACAAGATCCAGATATTTGTTTTGGTTGTGGTTATTGCACCTGGGTTTGTCCTTACAACGCACCACAATTAGATCCAGTTGAAGGTACGGTAAGTAAGTGTAATATGTGTGTTGATCGCCTAGAGGTAGGCCTCAAGCCAGCTTGTGTTTCAGCATGCTTAGGAAATGCGCTAGATTTTGGTGTTATTGAAAATATTCCCGAAGATAGAGAGCAAGCTAAAATATCAATTCCTGGATTCCCAGACACTAATATTACTCATCCAAATATTCGCTTTCAGCAAACAAAAGATACTCAGAGGGATATGACTAGACCGGATGGTATGCCAATCAAATACCATAAACAAGAAGATGGTAATTTCAAATCGACACTAGATAGTAAAAAACATTCAGCAGAAAAGCATTGGGGTATTGAAAAATTATTGAAGTCACATGAAAATGCTCATGCTATTTTTACTTTGTGTACACAATCAGCCATGGGTGCAACCTTATGGTTAATTCTATCAGACCTTCTAAATCTAGGTGTTATTGGATTAACAGGTGGCAATAGCTTGGTGATTATAATGGTGGCATTGTTAACTTTGCTAACTTATGGTTTAGTTAAACTAAACCTTCATTTGGGTAAGCCACAGTACTTCTACCGTGGATTTTATAATCTAAGATGGTCTCCAGTTAGTCGAGAAATAGCCGGTGTAACATTGTTTATTATGGGCTTAACTTTGGCATTACTAGTTGAAATTACTGGGCTAAGTATGTTTATAAATGTTGCGTATGCAGTCACGATTATAGGTTTTATGATGGGCTCTTTCTATATGTATAAATTGTATAGAATTCCAGCGAGACCATTTTGGGATCATTGGCAAACGGGTAGTGCGTTCTATGGAACAGCATTATCATTAGGTAGTTTGTTATTTGCTATGTTGCTAATGCCATTTGGTCTGACAGAGGTCAGTACGATCAATATTGCAACAGTTGCCTTAATTGGACTTGCACTTGAAAGTGTTGGTCATATCGTTCATAGTAAGGATGTGAAAAAGTCAGGTGAAGGTCATGCGTCATATTTCGAGCAAATCACAACTTATGGTAAAACCTACCAATTAAGAAATGCATTGTTAGGTGTTAATATGTCATTAATGGCATTAATTGTCATTTATCCAAACCCATTGTTAATGGTGCTAGGCTTTCTATCAGTTTTAGTTTCAGCGTATTTAGGTAGAATATTATTCTATGCTTTGGTTATTCCGACAACCATGCCGGGTGCTTTTTTCTGGAAAAATGATAAATTTAAAGAGCATGCAATTGAATCTGGATTGGCTGAAATGCCACAGATGGGTGTAATGGCTGAACGTCATCATAAATTTGATGTAAAGGCATTAATAACGGTAATTAAGCAAACTACATTCAAAGATGCACTATCACAAGTGAAATCTATCGTTAGAGGTGGATAAGTAGTCTTATTAATAAGGGTGTTGTTGTCAGCTGATTAGATAACACCCTTGTTTAGAGGTTGAGAGAATGCAATATTAAGTATACAAATGCTTAATATAACTCTTTTTAATTACTAGGCTATGGGTAGTGTGACCTGACTATTGAAGTGATGCCATTCGTAGCGAATTGGATAATTTCGACGGTAAAATTCAAAATTTTCCAAATTTTGTATTGCTTTTGTGTCTTGCTTAAAATCATAAATCTCATTTAAACAGTCAAGTAAATTATCACTTAATAGCGTTAAAACACCTGGATTTATTAAGTTTTTAATACTTTCTTGTTGGTTTTCGTCTAAAAACTTACATAAAGCTTTATAAACCATAAAACTACCCATGAATTTAGCATCAACCGAGTGTCCAGCAATGTGGGGTGATGCTAAGTAGGCAGTTTTTTGTAAATTTTGGTTGATATTTGGCTCATTTTCCCAACAATCAATGATATTTTCGAGTGTTCTTGTTTTTTCCCAAATTTCTTCAACAATTACACCGCCTCGTGCGGCATTAAAAAGGATGGTTTGATCAGTAATGTTGTGAAAGTTGTCTTCATGTAGTAGTTTGTAACTAGGGTAATCCCCGTCAAACGTCAAAGGTGTGTGGAAAGTGACAATATCGGCACTTAGAGCTGTGTCTAAATCAACAAAATTTGGCAAATTTTCTTTATTTTGGCGAATGGGATCGTTTAACAAGGTTTTAATGCCTAACAACTCTGCTTTTGCGGCTAATCGTGAGCCAACATTGCCTACGCCTATTATTCCCAACGTTTTTTCTTGATAATTGAAATTGTGCTTTTTGGCTAAATTAAGAATCGTTGCAATGACAAATTCAGCCACTGCCATTGAGTTGCATCCTTGAGCGGAGAAAAATTTAATATTATTGGCTTGTAAATAATCTTCATCAACATGATCTAGGCCTGCCACTGTTGAACCGACAAATTTGACCGAACTACCTTTGAGTAATTCTTCATTAACTTTGGTGCGTGATCGTACGATAAGTACGTCAGCATCTTTGACACTTTCGGCGTTAATGTCGCGTCCAGCCATGGTGACAATTTCTCCAAATTGGGAGAAAATTTCATCATAAGCGTAGCAAGCATCGTCAATAATAAGTTTCATAATTACCAGTTGATTGTTTGTTGATTATGCATTTTAAGGTAGTCGTTGGTTTTGGAGAAGTGTTTAGTGCCAAAAAATCCACGATGTGCAGAAAAAGGTGATGGGTGTGAGCTGCAGAGTATTAAGTGTTTGCTTGAATCGATCAGCTTGGATTTTTGCTGAGCGTGCGCACCCCATAATAAAAATACCAAATTTTGCTTATGCTCGCTTAATAATGTAATGACTGACTCAGTAAAATTAATCCAAGCTGTTTTGGCGTGTGATCCGGGTGAATTTTTCTCAACCGTCAGTGCACTATTGAGTAGTAATACACCTTGTGATGCCCAGCGCTGAAGATCGCCACTGGTGTTTTGTGCAATGTTTAAATCAGTTTCCAGTTCTTTATAAATATTTCGAAGTGAAGGTGGGATCTTAACGCCATCGGGCACAGAAAAACTCAAGCCATGTGCCTGATGATCATTATGATAAGGATCTTGGCCAAGTATTACTACCTTGGTTTTTTCAAAGCTACTTAATTCAAAGGCTTTGAAGATATCATCTTTGGGTGGAAATATACAGGTGTTGTTGAATTCTTGCTGATCAAGAAACTGACTTAATTTTTGAAAAGACACCTGCTCAAATAAAGGCTGAAGATAGGCAGACCAGTCGTTATTTATAGTCCTGCCCACCATAATCTCATACGATAGCCCCAGGTGGTGACATAGCCCACTTCGGTAAATTGAATTTGTCCTTTTGGATTAATAAAAAAGCTGGTTGGTGTGCCTTTGACGCCAAATAGCTTGGAGATTGATCCAGATTGGTCATTGATAAGATTGTCAAGTTGCATATTGTTTTCTTCAGCGTAGGCTTGAATTTCCATATCAGAACCTGATTGGATGGCAATATTAAGCACCTTATAATCTTTGGAGATGGCTTGAATGTTATCGTTTTCTACATTACACACCGGACACCAAACCGCCCAAAAATGCACTAACACACCTTGATCTGGCAGTGGATTAGCATTCATTACTTCGCCACTCAGTGTTTTGGAGGTAAAGCTTGGCGCTTTGCCGCTGGTTAAGTCCTGCTGTTGGTATTCACGGATGAGAAAAATGGCTAAAATAACCATCATAAATTGCATGACGGTTTTTCGATTTGGTCGTTTGATTTTCATACTCGATATTATAACTTAAGGATTAGGATGACTGACTGGATACAACGCTGGAAAGAAGGAAAAATTGGCTGGCATCGTCAACAGCCAAATTCTAAATTAATCGAATTTATTGATTGTTTGCAGTTAGAGAAAGGCGATGAAGTTTTTGTACCTTTGTGCGGCAAAAGTGCAGATATGATCTATCTACTTGATCGAGGCTATCGAGTCATTGGTGTAGAGCTCAGTACGCTTGCTGCTGAGCAATTTTTTGATGAAAATAAGCTTGAGTATTCCATTCGTTATTCTGGCAAATTTAGTATTTATTCAGCAGATAACATTCAGATTTATTGTGGTGATTATTTTGAACTTGATTCCGAGCATTTAAAATCTGTCGTTGGGGTTTATGATAGAGCGTCTTTAGTCGCTTTGCCAGTAGAGTTAAGGGTGAAGTATGCAGCGCATTTATACTCTATAATATCCAAGGATTGTCGGGTGTTATTATTAACTTTAAATTATCCGCAATTACAAATAAGTGGCCCACCTTTTGCTGTTAATCAAGAAGAGGTATGGTCACTGTATGAAAAAGGGTTCGACTGTCAACAATTACAATGTTTTAATGACATAGAAAATGAGCCTAAGTTTCAACGTGCGAACGTTGATTTCATTGAAAAAGCAACTTATTGTTTGCGTAAAAATTAAGAGGAAAAAAATGGCTAAGAAAATTAAAGGCGTAGTGGCACAATTTGGCACAAAAGGATATGGATTTATTACTGGTGATGATGGTGAAAAATATTTCGTTCACCAGAAAAACATTTTTAACAAATCACGTTTAAAAGCAAATACTCGCGTTGTATTTAATGCGGAAGAGTCAGATAAAGGCTTGGTAGCAACTAATGTTGATTTGGAAGGTGGTTCAAAATCAGAATCTAAATCTGGCCCGTCAAAAGCCTTATCTAATGGCACTGTTAAATTTATGTTCTTTGTGTTGTTTGCAGTGCAAGCAGCGGTTGTTTATAAAGTTTTCTTTGAAACTGTAACAGGCTAAATGAAGAAAGTATTCTTACTGGCTTTATTGCCGTTATTTTTGACAGGTTGTTTATCAACCCCAGCGGTAACGGTTAATAACATCTGCACCTTAATGGATGAAGAGGTTAGCTGGTATCGATCGGTCAAAGCCAGTGAGAAAAAATATGGTGCGCCAGCACATGTTCAGCTTGCCATTATGTATCAAGAATCACATTTTGCATCTGATGCTAAACCACCTAGAGAAAAACTGTTTGGCGTAGTGCCTTGGTTTCGACCAACAACGGCTTATGGCTTTGCTCAGGTTAAAGATGCAACTTGGGATTGGTATCAGTTAAAAACAGGCAATTACAGTGCGGATCGTGATGATTTTGACGATGCCGCAGATTTTGTCGGTTGGTATATTAACCAGTCTAAAAAGCGTGCAGGTATTAACAAATCAGATGCTTATAATCAGTATTTGGCTTATCATGAAGGTCATGGCGGATTTAAGAAAAAATCGTACCAGAGAAAGCCTTGGTTGATGAAAGTTGCCCGTAAGGTTGATGACAATGCTAAGCGCTATAAGCGCCAACTAAACCAATGCTCTACTGAATTAGATAGTAACTCAATTTGGAGTTTATTTTAACGGGTAAGTGGCTCTCGTTTAAAGGAAACAATACTGAAAATATGTGGATAAAAGTTTTAGATAAAGCCCCAAAAGAAGGCACAATGTCAGAGATAACAGTAGAAGGTAAAAACCTTTTTGTTACGCTAAACAATGGCCAGCTTTATTGTGCTGAAAATCGTTGTCCACATGAAGATATTGCATTGACATTAGGCTGTTTAAAAGGCAATCGTGTTAAGTGCTCTCTTCATGGTTATAGTTTTGATTTGGCCACGGGCGATAGCTCTGAAGAAGATGTGGATAATATGTTGACGTATCCAGTAAAACAAGAAAATAACGAAATTTATATAGAGGTTTAATCGTGAATACAGATTCCCAAGCATTAATGAAGTCAATTATTCAGCGAGTGGCTACCGGCCCAGATTTGAGTAAAGACATTGATTTTGAAGAAGCTAAAGGCGGTATGCAAGCTATTTTACGTGGTGAGATTGACGATGTTCAGTCTGCTATTTTCTTAATTGCTTTACGTATGAAACGTGAAACTATGGAAGAAAATGAAGGTATTTTGGCGGCAATTTTAGCTGAAAGTGACAAACAAACCGTTAATGTAAAAGATCTGGTGGATTTAGGTGATCCGTATAGTGGTTATAATCGTTCTATTCCTATTTCATCATTTTTACCAGCTGTATTAGCAGAGCTAGGTTTGCCAACAGTAATTCATGGACTTGATGCGGTTACTCCTAAATTCGGATTAACACATCGACATATTGCTCAAGCACTAGGATTGAGTGTTGACCATTCAACAGCTGATGCTAAGGCGCGATTAGAAGATAAGTCAATAGGCTGGAGTTATATTGATCAAGCAAGTTATTGCCAAGGATTGCATAATATAGTGTCATTGCGCGATCTAATTGTTAAGCGTACTGTGGTTAATACAGTAGAGACACTGATTGGCCCACTGCGTGGTAAGAAAACACACTCTATTTTGGGTTACGTACATAAGCCATATCCACCAATTTACGCTGATTTAGTGAAAGCATCTGGCATGGACACAGCATTATTAATTCGAGGTGTTGAAGGTGGTGTTATTCCTTCTCTACGTCAGAAAGGTTTGATGATTTCATACGAGAGCAATGTAGAGAAAAGTCGTGTGGATATTGAGCCCGCTTCGCTTGGTATTGAGCAAGATATGCGCGCCATTTCATTTCCAGCAGAGTTAAATGTGCAAAATGATATTCCTGCCTTGGCAGAATATACAGTTAGACTAGGTAAGGCAGCCTTATCAGGTGAAAAAGGTATGTTTTATGATGGCCTAGTGTTGTCGGCTTCATTGATTATGTGGCATACTAAAAAAGCAGATTCATTGGTAGAAGCGGCTGAACTTGTACGTGCGGCGCTTGATTCTAAAAAGGTACTCGAGCGACTAAAATAGCTTGCTAGTATCCATTAATTTCAACATTGATTTTCTGTAGAAAAAACAAAATAAAAAATCAAGAAAAAAAATATTTATAAATCATTGTCACTGTTATTTTTAAGGCGTAATATAGCCATAAAATATACGGGGGAATAGGTCGGTGTTCGACACATCAAATCTAATTTTTAATCTAATGCCAACACTGTTTGTTTGGCTACTTGG
>DTUI01000052.1 GCA_012964205.1 Candidatus Thioglobus sp. | reverse complement strand
TGGTGCGTGAGACTCTGCAGGTGGTGTATAGCTAGGATCATTCGGATTCATGAACACAAAGCTGTAATCTTCTCCCGCTTGGATTTGATCAAAATCTACCACCATACCTTCTAGCAATACTTTTTGCGCATAGGCAATGACGTATTCGACACCATTTGATTCAAGATGAATATCGCCATCATTGCGCTCATCAAAACCCATCATATATTGAAAGCCTTCTTCTGTTTGGTCAGCAGCAAATCGAATGGTTAGCCCTTGATTTTCTGGGTTGTGAGTTGATAAAGAAATCTCTTCTGCAGCTTTTTTTGTAATTGTAATCATGTTATTTTAGAATTAGTTTTAATAAAATCGACAAATTGCACTACCCACTGATTACCAGCAAGATTGCGAAGATGTGTATAAGAGGCTAATAAATTATATTTAATAATGCCGTCACGCTTATTATCCACGCCTACACCACGCAAAACCTTAAAAGCATAACGTGTATTAGTATCAATATTTTCTAGCTTGGAATAATGAAATTCATGTGCTTTAATGCATTCAGATACGCCACTCCATGGGTGGTTATCATTCGGTGCAAGTTGAACATAACCTCTGCCAATCGGCTTAGATGTCATCTTGGTATCTGCATCAATCACACCAACCATTGGATAACATCCGTCTTTGGTAATGATTTGGTTAGTCAAATACATTAACCCGCCACACTCAGCATAGGTCGGTAGACCTTGTTCAATTTTGTTTTTTATATCAGACAGCAACGAAGTATTAGCACTTAGCTTATCTAATTGCATTTCAGGAAAGCCACCGCCTATAAACAGACCGTCGCAATCAGGTAAATGCTGATCTTTAAGAGAGTCAAAATAAGTGACGTTCACACCCAATTGCTTGAATTGATCAAGGTCATCTTGATAATAAAACCCAAAACTACTATCTTTAGCGATTGCCACTGTAAGCTTTGCACTTACAATATTAATAATCTCTTTCTTAGCTTTTGGCTTGGGCGCTTGCAGATTTAGTATTTGATTAATATCAACCTGATCTGCAATAATGCGAGATGCAGTATTGATAAATTGCTGTGATTGTGGTGTTTCATTGGCAGGCATTAAACCTAAGTGGCGTTCATCAATAATTAGTTCAGTGGATCGACGAATAGAGCCAATTATATCAAGATCTGTGTAATGTTCAATTGCTTGAATTAATTTAGACTCATGCCGATCCCCAGCAACCTTATTAAGAATAACCCCTGCAATAACAACATCAGAGTCGAAATCTTGATAGCCTTTAACCAAGGGCGCCACTCCACGAGTAATCCCGGTAGAATCCACTACCATTATCACTGGTAGATTTAGTAGCTTTGCTAAATCAGCATTAGCATCACCACCGGTAACATTCATGCCATCATATAAGCCTTTATTACCTTCGATAAGGGATATATCTGCCAAGCTATCTTTTGAGCGGTAAAGCTCAATTATTTCAGCTTCAGACATATTGTAAAAATCAAGGTTATAGCAAGATTTATCGCTGGCTTGAGAGAGCCAAATTGGATCAATATAATCTGGGCCTTTTTTAAAAGGCTGAACAGTAAGATTTAGCTGGCTTATAGCGCCACAAATCCCCAGACTAACAACTGTTTTGCCTGAGGATTTGTGTGCTGCAGAAAGAAAAACGGACATTACGCGCCCTACTTTGTTGCTGGCTTATTTTTTATGATGCGGATCAACAACATCATCTGCTAAGCTTTCTGGCAAAAATGGTAAGAACTTAACCAGGTAAGTAATTGCGATTATTGCTACTGCAACACCACCCAATCCTAACATAATCTCTGGCAATGTAGGCGTATAACTAGCAATCGTGCCATATCCCTCTAAAATTTCTTTGCCTGGGAAAAGCTCCATTGGATAAGCTTGACCACCAATAATGATTACATAAAGCTGGATTAAACCACCTAGGATAATCAAGACCGAAGCTAAACCAAGCATAGTACGGTTGCCTTTAGTAGCTGGTGAGTATAGCAATGCTAATGGTACCAAGCTACCTAAGATGATTTGACCATACCAAAACAACTTAGTATAAATACCACCATCTAACAAAATGAAGTTTTCAACGCCTGAATTTTCAGCTAAATACAAATTACCTAAATGGTAAACCGCAACAAAGTACAGTACAGCTGCAACAAAAACACCTAGTAAATTACTTAAACGATTAACAGTGGCATCACCTAAAGGACGAGCTGTCCATTTGTAACTCGCCATCAATACCAAGATAAAGAAAGCCAAACCAAAGGCAAATGACATAATCACAAACATAGGTGCCATAATCACAGCATCGTATGCTTGACGAGCTACTAGGAATCCAAAAATTGAACCAGTACCAGTGGTTAAGATTAAACGCCAAGTGAACGCAGCAATACCAACGCTGCGACTGTATTTGTTCATTCTACGCTCAAACATCATCCACAAATAAACACCAACGATAACAAAGAAACCATTATATAAAATGATATTCCAAGCAAAAATTGAGTTAAAGTTATACTCAGTCATAGCAACAATCAAGCGATCAGGGCGACCCAAGTCAAGCACTAACACCATTAAACCACCAGCAAGCAATGCCAAAGCAACAAGACCTGACAAACGAGACAGAGGCTTATATACTTTTTTGTTAAATACTGAAGCAATAGAGGCGATATTTAAAGCACCCGATGCTGCAACAATTAAAAATAAAGCAAAGACATGTGGCATACCCCAAACGATACGATTACTCATACCAGTGACATGATGTCCATTATGCTCCATGAAGTAAACACTACCCAATGCAGCTAAAATAAAAGCGCCTAAACCTGCAACTAATGCATAGAAACCTAGACTCTTACCTTGTGTTTGTTCGTAACGAATTATGCTCATAAACTTCTCTTAAATTCCACTATAGCGTACAGCTGTGTTTAAATTTAAATCTGCACGGATTTGAGTACTTTGAACTTTCTTTAATGTTTGATTGATCTTACTACTTGAATCATAAAGATCGCCAAAAATAACCGCATCACTATTCACACTTGCAACACAAGCAGGCTGCTCACCCTTGTCTACTTTGTGTACACACATTGTGCATGACTCAACAGTACCTTTACCTCTAGGCATATGTTCTTTTTGATCTGTTAATTCTTCATGAACAAAAGATCTAGCTTCGTATGGACATGCCATCATGCAATAACGACAACCAATACAAAGATGCTTATCTACTAATACAATACCGTCTTCACGCTTCATTGAAGCGTTAGTAGGGCAAACATCCACACATGGTGGCTCTTCACAATGCTGACACATTAATGCAAGATTACTAATGCGGCCAGTAGCCGTATCTTTAACCTTTAATTTTTTAATCCAGCTAGCTTTTTGATCACCTGTTGAAAGTTTATCACTACCCCAGCCATGTTCATTTTGACAAGCACTTACCATGCCATCAATATCTGTTTCAGTAAGTCGGTTAGTATCAATTAACATACCCCAGCGCTTTTCATTAGTAACTGGATTTTCATTAGCATTAACAAAAGTTGTTAAAGTAATGCCAGTTGCTAAAGTTGCTACGCCTGCAGTTGTCGCTGTCGTCGTTTTAATAAAATCACGACGGTTAATAGTTTTTTCCATTATTTAGCTCCTTGTGCAGGGGTGGTTCGGTGACAGCTGAAACAATCCATACTTGTTGCCACTTTTTTATGGCAAGTTGAACAAAATTGACCTTCAGAATTCACAGAATGATAATCGTTAGAATTATCTTTTTTAGTTGCATGACAAGTTACACAACCCTTAAGAGAATATTCTTCAGTTCGAACACCCTCTCTTAGAGTTTTATCACGCTTATGATTCAAAAATTCTGGATGCATCTTACGAATCACTGAAATACTTTCATGATAAG
Organism: Candidatus Thioglobus sp.; assembly: GCA_012964205.1. Lineage (GTDB taxonomy): Bacteria > Pseudomonadota > Gammaproteobacteria > PS1 > Pseudothioglobaceae > Thioglobus_A. Next base: position 6,232 of record DTUI01000052.1, on the reverse strand, counting down.
TTTTTCCAGAATCTCTGATTGAATGCGCTTCGTCACCCAGGCTATGAGTTTTTTGACCATGCGCAAATGCACCGGTCATAATCAAACTAAAAAATAATATAATCCAACGATTCATAATCTCTCTCTTCACTAAGTTAAATCGAATTACTCACCTAAACCCATTTGGATATAGCCAGTAGGGCATACGTCAGCACAAATATGACAACCAACACACTTATTGTAGTCTGTATCAACGTAACGACCTAAAGTAGCTTGATCTTTCTTAACCTTGAATACGGCATCTTGAGGACAGTACATCACACAGTTGTCACATTCGAAACATAAGCCACAAGACATACAACGACCTGCTTCTGCTTGCACCTCTTCTTCAGAGTAACCAATTAAGCGTTCTTCAAAGTTACCTAATACATTGTCAACATCAACCAATGTATGGCTACGTGCATTACGCTCTTCTTGATCGAAGTGACCTAGGAATAATTCTGTATGAGAAATAATTGATGCATAAGCACGGTCTTCGTAGTTATGGATCGCATAGTCAGCTGTATCAGTAGCTTCACCTGCTTCGCCACCTTTCTCATAATCTGAAGGAGAAAGATCCCACTCATCAAGTTTCTTAGCAAGATCAAAGAAATGTACGTCAACTTTACTACGAGCTCTTTGATTATTACCAGAAAGATAGTCATCAATACTTTCAGCTACGATACCAGCTTGGCCAATCGCAGTTGTTAATAAGTGAGGACGAACAACGTCACCACATACAAAGAATCCTGGCTTGTTAGGAACTTGGTAGTTCTTATCAGCATCAATAAAACCATACTCATTAAAGAATGATTCATCCATACCTTCTGCATCTACACCTTGACCAATTGCAGAAACAATTAATTCACACTCAATGTCAAACTCTGAACCTTCAATAGGTGTATTGCCATCATCTTCTAAACGCACAAAGCGTAATGCAGTAGCACGACCATCAGCATTAGTAATAACTTTAACTGGGCTCAATTGACCTTGGATTTCTACACCTTCGCGGGTTGCATCATCAATCTCTTCTTGTGCCGCAGGCATGTCTTCAACCGTTGAACGTGTTGTTAATAATACATCTGCACCAAGGCGCTTTGAAGTGTCAACAACATCATGAGCTGTGTCATTGAAAATAATATGCTCTGGACGATCTTTTTCTGCAATATTTGTAATATTACCTAAACGACGAGCAACTGATACAACGTCAATAGAAGTATCACCACCACCAATACAAATCACTTTACCAGTAATATGCTGTAAACGACCTTGGTTGTACGCCTCAAGGAATGCAACACCAGAAACACAGTTTCCTGCATCGCCACCTGGGATTGGTAAAGTACGGCCAGTCATTGCGCCAATGGCAAATAATACTGCATCATATTCTTTTTCTAATTCTTCAACCGTTACATCAACACCAACTTTAGTGTTCATTTTAGTTTCAACACCGGTAGCGATAATACGATCGATTTCGTAACTTAAGACATCACGTGGCACACGGTAATCTGGAATACCGTACATCATCATGCCACCTAATTGCTCGTATTTTTCAAATACTGTTACTGCATGACCTTGACGACGAAGCTGTAAAGCAGCCGCCAAACCACCACAACCACCACCAATAATAGCAACTTTTTTGCCAGTATCTTTAGCAGTAATATCAAATGTATAGCCTTCTTTTTTAGCATTATCACCGATGAATTGCTCAACAGCGTTAATACCAACTGTATCTTCAACTTCATTACGGTTACAACCATCTTCACATGGCGCAGGACAAACACGGCCCATAACTGATGGGAATGGATTTGCATCTGTAGAACGTTTAAAAGCATATTCTTGCCAAGTCATGTCACCTGCAGGCTTTTCCATACCACGCACGATATCTAACCAACCACGAATATTGTGGCCTGAAGGACAAGAACCCTGACAAGGAGGAGTTTGAGTTACATAAGTAGGACATTTATGAGTAGTGTCTTCCTTGAAGATCATCTGATTCCATGGAACATGACTCTCGTCTTCATCTTTATAAAGTCTAAAAGTATGGTTTTCACCCTTAGTAGGTTTTCCGTAAGCATTCTTTTGCATAATAAATCTCCTTATTTTTATTCAGTTTCTACAACTTCCGCTTCGTCTGCGTCGTTGATATCAGTTTGTGGCTTGTCCAAAATAATTGCTGCACTCACCAATTGGTGAATACTGACAATCATGTATGGATCAAAATCAAATTTAGGTAATACCTTGCTAAATTGCGATTTACAAATCGCACAAATAGCAGCTAAAGTATTAACGCCTTCGTTCTTTTCTACTTCTTTAAGCGCCTGCATTCTTGGCATGGCACCTTTAACTCGAATCTCCATAAGATCATCAGTTAAAAGACCACCGCCACCGCCACAACAGAATGTTGACTCTTTAATAGTAGATCGTTCCATGTCGACGTAATTATTACAAACTGCTTTAATTACTTCTCGTGGAAGAATAAATTGACCGCCCTCAATACCACCCATGTTCGTTGCACGTGCAACATTACAAGAATCATGGAAAGTAACTGTGCGGTCATCGTTTTCTGACTTATCAAAGTTTAATTTACCCCTTTGAATTAGGTCATGTGTATATTCAATAATATGTTGCGGCTGAGGATACCTATCATCTAGCTGCTTTTGCAATTTCATTGCATGCTCATCACTTGATTGAGCACCAGCACCAACACCACTTAATGTATTCCAGAAGCTATAAGCAACACGCCATGCATGGCCACACTCACCAACCATAACACGTGAAACTTCAAGATCAAGTGCAGCTTTACGAATTCTTAGAGCCGCTTTACGCATGATATCGTATGAACCAATAAACATACCAAAGTTTGCACCTTCAGAAGCATAAGAACTCATTGTCCATGAAACACCATCTTGATAGAAAACCTTACCATAGCCAATTAATCCATCAATATGCGGCTCAGCAAAGAAATCAGCTGAAGGTGTGATCAATAAGATTTCAGCACCTTTTTGATCTAGCGGATATTTAACAGGCGCTCCGAAATCTTCTTCAACTTCTTCTTCAAGATCTAGCAATGTATCTCTTAATGCAGGCTCAGGTAAACCAAGGTTATTACCAATAGTTAACGCCTTACCAAGAATTTGGTTACAGTATTTTTGTCCAACACCAATTGTGTCTAGTATTTCACGTGCAGCCATCGAAATTTCAGCAGTATCAATACCATACGGACAAAATACTGAACAGCGACGACACTGTGAACACTGATGAAAATAGTTGTACCAATCGTCAATCATTTCATCATCTAAATCTTTAGCACCAACTAATTTAGGAAAATGCTTGCCAGCAAATGTAAAGTAACGACGATATACACTACGGAATAAATCTTGACGTGCTACCGGCATATTTTTAGGATCAGAAGAACCAAGGAAGTAATGGCACTTGTCAGTACAAGCACCACACTTAACACATGAATCTAAAAAGACCTGAACAGAACGGTATTTAGATTTAAGATCGCCCATTTTTTCAATGGCAACCTCTTTCCAGTTATCAACCTTTCCACCAGGAAATCCTAAAGGTGACTGGAACTCTTCTACAGCTTTAAACGGACCATCACCATCCATAATCCCTGGGCTTAACTCTGGGATTTCAATGTATGTGGGTAATTTAGGGATATCAAATTCTTTTGCAGCCATCTTATTCGTCCTTACCTAATGTTTGATCAAGCTTTACAGTATTCTCTTTTTCTTGTTTTAATGCCCAAGGAGATATGTGACGTTTTTTACGTGCATTATCAACTTGATTAAGTGTTGGGCTAAAGAAAATACCCGGCACATGTAATAATTTTGAAATAGGGAATATTGCTAACAATACAAAAACCAAGAATAAATGCACTAAAAAGTGAGTTTCTGTCGGTAAGTTAACCCAATCAAAGGTTACTAGGCCAGTTGCAAAAGACTTAACCATCATCACATCTGTATGGTTATCAGTAAACGTCATGACAACACCACTAACACCAATAATAATAAGCATTAACAACATCAAGTAATCACTTGGTGCTGAAATATAACGAATACGTGATACAAATATACGACGCACTAATAATCCACCCAAACCAATAACCATTGCAAAAGCAGCATATTTAAAAGGCTGGATTAACAAGAAAATTTCAGGTAAATCACCTGGAATGAAGTAACGTAAATGACGAACTAAAACTAATAGCAAGCCAAAATGAAATAGGAATCCGAATAACCAGATCCATTTGTTTGACCGGAAAAGACTTTCAAATAAAGTCACTTCTCTGATCATTCTGAAAACCACACCTGTTTGTGTTAATGGGGTTGGTGCAGTTGGAATTTTTAAAGGTACAGGGGTAGTCGAAAATTGATAAATTTTTCTACCCATGCCCACAATAAAAATAAATAGGGAAATGTAAAATAAAGCGGTAAAGATAATGCTTATAGTTGACATATTGCTCTCAAACTTAATGTTTAAAAAATAAAAAAACACCTGCAAAAATGCAGATGTTTTCTACTTAGAAGTATCTAATTAGATACAACCAGTTGGCTTTGGAAGACCGGCGAAACGACAACCTTGCTTACCAGGACCGTAAGGGAATAAAGAGTAAAGGTACTTAGAGTTACCTTTGTCTTTACCCATTTTCTTAGCGATTGCTTTTGTAAGTACACGTACTGCAGGTGCAATTTGATACTCTTCAAAATAATCACGTAAAAAATCAATAACGCCCCAATGCTCTTCTGTTAATTCAACATCGTCATCTTTAGCCATTTGAATGCAAATTTCTTTATTCCAATCTTTAAGGTCTACCAAGAAACCTTCTTCATCTACTTCAGCGCCACAAATCTGTGCCATAATCGTACTCCTATATAAAATTGATAGTTAAACCCAAGAAACCGCAGTTCCATGTTCAACAACTAGATCAACAAAGCCAGCATAATCAACTAATTTGATATTGTCTGCTAGCTTTGAAGAAATTCCTCTCGCTTCAACATCACCCTGAAGTGCAAATACGCGGCCAGCAGCCGCAAGATCAGCAATCATTGATGATTTTGAATTATTCGCAGCATTAATCACACCGTCTTCAATAAATAAAATAACGCTTGTATCGTCAATAATATTTAAACAAGATTGTAGTGAGTTACGCTCGAAAGATGATTTATTTACTGTATGTAACATATTAAACCTCTATTAGAAACTTAAGCAAACGTCTTGTTCAGACATGATTGCTTTAAGTTCATCATTAGTAACGACTTTGATAGAAGTTTTTTCTGCCCAGTCATCATCCTCATCTTCATACACTAAAGGCATAAGATCAGATTCCGATAAACCCCTTTCTTCTAAAGACTCTTTAGAAACATAAAGCTTATTGATATCGTAATCACCTAGAGCGTGAAAAGTTTTAGAAAAGTTTTTCATGCCAATACCGTCAGTATTTTGACCTTCAACGATTTGGTAAACACCATCATCGATGAAAGCTAAAGATACATCTTGTTCAAAAGCTGCAGCAATTAATACTACCTCTAATGATTCAATTGCATATACAGTGCCAAATGAAGATCGGCGATTTAAATACATAAATTTCTTTGTAGCCATCTTAATCTCCAAATACCACTAAACGATCACTTTGAATACCTGCTTCAATTAGCTGACCTAAGCCAGAAATACGAAATGCAGGATGTAAGTTGTTACCTACGATAGAGTTTTTGTTTGCTTCTGACTCGTCAAGCATACCTCGACGAAGTGCAGCAGCTACACAAACTACTAATTCAGGCTCACCGTCAGCATCTTTAATATTTAAAGATGCCCAGTTATTAACAACATGACGATCATCTTGTGGTGGCAAAGTAAAACTAGACGCATTATTCACACCATCATGGTAGAAAAATACGCGCATAATTTCATGTCCGTTTTCAATCGCTGCTTTAGCGAATTGGAAGGCCGTATCAGACGCTTGGTGCTGATAAGGACCTTCGTTAACTTGAATTGCAAACTTCATAACAAATTAACCTTAAAAACGAATGTGTGCAGAAGAGTTAAGCTCGTGACGTGAGCCTTTCCAATCATTGATATGGAATTTCGTGAACGGTAGTCCTGTCTTCTCAAAGAATGCTGGCCAACCGATACGTTCAACCCACTCACCAACTCTTTCCCAGTCACGTGCGTCTGCTTTATAAACACTTAAGATGTTCTTAACTACAGCACC
>DTUI01000051.1 GCA_012964205.1 Candidatus Thioglobus sp. | reverse complement strand
TTAACGCGGCTAGTGTGACTGAAATCACCAAAGCTTTTCCAAACTTACCGGTACAGATTGGCGGTGGTATTCGTAATATGCAAATTGCCAATACCTACATTGAAGCCGGTATTAGTTACTTGATTATTGGCACCATGGCGGTTACGCATCCTGAATTTGTATCAGAACTATGTCGTGAATTTCCAGGTAAGGTGATTGTAGGTTTGGATGCAAATAATGGCTTGGTAGCTACCGAAGGTTGGGCCAAACAAACTGATTTACATGTGGTGGATTTATCTAAGAAATTTGAGCAAGATGGTGTTAGTTCAATTGTATATACCGATATTGCCCGTGACGGCATGATGCAAGGGGTGAATGTAGAAGCCACGGCTGATTTGGCTAAACAAACTTCCATTCCTATTATCGCTTCAGGTGGCATTACCAACATCGATGATATTTCAAATTTACTGGTCGAAGCACGCCATGGCATTATGGGCGCGATTACTGGCCGTGCAATCTATGAAGGTACGCTAGATTTTGCTAAAGCGCAACAACTTTGTGATGCTAGTTGAAGTTGCTTACGCTTTAGAAAAAAAACAAACCTTACTTGAATTAGAGGTAGATGAAGGCACAACACTCAAACAAGCCGTTGAACTGTCTGGCATTATTGATGCTTATCCTCAAATTGATTTAACTAAAGATAAGACTGGTATTTTTGGAAAAATTGCAAAATTAGACACGGTTTTGCGTGAAAAAGACCGTGTAGAAATCTATCGACCACTGATTGCTGACCCAAAACAAGTACGTAAAGAGCGTGCTGCACAAGGAAAAGCCATGCGCAGTGGTAAAAAAACTTGATTGTTGGTACAATAGCAACCTGATAAATATTTAATTTTAAATGAACGAAGAACGCCCTCCCTCGACATTGTCTTTCTTGCAAAGACTAAAAAAACAATTTTTCCATTCGCCACTACGATCTAGTGATGAACTATTGCAGGCTTTAAAGGAAGCGGAAGAAAGCCATATCATTGATTCACATTCTCGATCTATCATTGAAGGCACTATGCAACTTGAGAATCTAGAAGTACGTGATGTGATGGTGCCAAAGTCAAAAATGGTGTTGATCAAACATGCAGCTTCAGCCAAAGACTTACTTAAGATAATGGTTAAATCAGCACATTCTCGATTCCCAGTCTTGAACGCGAAAGAAGACAAAATACAAGGTATTATTTTAGCTAAAGATTTGTTAGGGCATTTGGCCAGTAATCAGAAAAAAGAATTCAGCTATAAGGAATATTTACGTCCTACAGTTTTGGTGCCAGAAAGCAAAACTTTAGGAGCCTTACTTAGAGATTTTCAGCAAAAGCATTCGCATATGGCAGTGGTAATGGATGAGTACGGTGAAATTGCCGGACTGGTCACACTAGAAGATGTGCTTGAGCAAATTGTAGGCGAGATTGAAGATGAGCATGATTTTGAAGAAGACAATATCATCGATTTTGGCGAGGGCCGTTATTTACTCAAAGCCAATACTCCGTTAGAAGAATTTAACGAATTTTTTGAAGTCACTTTAGATGCGGGCGATGTAGATACCGTAGCTGGTTTTGTCATTACTGGCTTTACCTACCTACCTGAGCAAATGAGCGAAATCGATTTACAAGGGTTTAATTTCAAAGTGCTTAAAACCGACTCTCGCAGACTGCATTTATTAGAAGTCACCAAGATCAACAATAAATAATGGACACCTTAACCATTGTTTTTTTGATGGGCTTGTTAGGTGGCGTGCATTGTCTAGGCATGTGTGGCGGTGTGGTTGCCTTGTTGACTTCAGCCTTGCCGGCAGAGCTCAGATCTAACGCCAAACAAACTTCACTATATCACCTAAATTACAATACCGGTCGAATCCTTAGTTATGTCTTAATGGGCGCGTTGTTTGGCTTGGCTGGCGAGTTACTCGCAAATACGTTAAAGATGAGCGTACTTGATCATGCGTTAAGAATTTTCTCAGGCATATTAATGGTATTGGTGGGCTTGTACATTGCTAATTGGTATGCAGGCATACAAGTATTGGAAAAAATAGGCGCCAAGCTGTGGACAAAACTACAACCCATTAGTCAGAAGTTTTTACCGGTTACCAGTTTGAAAAGTGCTTTTTTGGTTGGGCTATTTT
>DTUI01000050.1 GCA_012964205.1 Candidatus Thioglobus sp. | reverse complement strand
AGCAGGCGCAGCAGCAAACCGTGTAGCGGTTGAAGCTTGTGTTGAAGCACGTAACATGGGTCGTGAGCTTGAGAAAGAAGGTAAAGATATTTTACAAGCAGCAGCTAAGCACAGTCCTGAACTTGCTATCGCAATGGAAACTTGGAAAGAAATCAAGTTTGAATTCGATACAGTTGACAAGATTGACGCAGCGCACAAGTAAAGTATTTACAACAAGGTGTTGATAAAACACCTTGTTAAGCTAATAAAATAAGGAGCAATAATATGCAAGATTATATTTCAAGTTTAAGTAACACTGAAAGTCGTAAATTTGAGACTTTCTCATACCTACCTACAATGAATACTGAGCAAACGCGTCAGCAAATTCAATATATTGTTGATAAAGGTTGGAATCCAAGTATCGAGCACACTGAGCCAGAGCACGCTTCTGGTTCATACTGGTACATGTGGAAGCTACCAATGTTTGGTGAAACAGACGTTGATGCAATTCTAGCTGAGCTAGAAAGCTGTCATGCTGCACATCCGGGCAACCATGTTCGTTTGTTAGGTTTAGACAACTTCGCACAATGTGCGGGTGCTTCAATGGTTATTTACCGTGGTAAAACGGTTTAATAGCTTGCTAAGTAGTTAGTAAAAAAAACCCTAACTTTTAATTTGGTTGGGGTTTTTTTGTCTTTAAAGGTTTGTAATCAGACTTTTAAAGACAAAAATAAAATAAAATAATACAAAATACAAAATACAAAATACAATGAACAAGCCAAAAACATATGTCGGTATTAATAATGAAATCAATGGTGGTATGACCTCTATTGGTAAAATTATCAGAGATGGTTGGGTTTTTGGCCTTATCGAAGAAACAGAGACTTGTGAAGGTTGGAATTTAGCGGGCATTGATGCTTTGTTGCAAAAGGTTAACGATGAGTGGGATAAATACGGTTGTTTAGCTGTACACTTGCCGCCAGAATTGCGAAAGCGTCATCAGCATATTCATGATGTTGCCATCCAGAAGGCAAATGATTCTGGCTGGTCAGGTGAATCTGAAACTGATGATGAAGACGAATAAAAATAAAAATCATATAAGGAAAATATTATGTCTGAAATAAAAGTAGATCCAAATCAATACATTATTAAAGATGAGCCGTATTATGAGCCTGTCAAAGATGAAGTAGAGCTTTATCAGTCGGCATATGATGTGCGCATGCCAATGATGATTAAAGGTCCAACAGGTTGTGGTAAATCTCGTTTTGTTGAATACATGGCTTGGAAGTTAGGCAGACCACTTATTAGTGTTGCTTGTAATGAAGATATGACTGCTTCTGATTTGGTTGGACGCTTCTTGCTTGATAAAGATGGTACAAAATGGCAAGATGGCCCATTAACAACAGCTGCACGAATTGGTGCAATTTGTTATCTAGATGAAATTGTTGAAGCACGTCAAGATACAACTGTTGTTATTCACCCATTAACAGATCACCGTCGTGAATTGCCATTAGACAAAAAAGGCGAACTGGTTAAAGCGCACCCTGATTTTCAATTGGTAATTTCATATAACCCTGGCTACCAAAGTTTAATGAAAGATTTAAAGCAATCAACTAAGCAGCGTTTTGGCGGACTTGACTTTGACTATCCTGAAACAGATTTAGAAGTTGCAATTGTTGTAAAAGAATCTGGTGTCGATAAAGTAATGGCTGAAAAATTAGTTCAAATTGCACATCGTGCTCGTAATCTTAAAGGTCATGGTTTGGATGAAGGTATCTCTACTCGTTTGTTGGTATATGCAGGTCAGTTAATTGCCAAAGGTGTTAACCCTGAATCAGCTTGTAGTATGACTATGATTACCCCTCTAACCGATGATGCAGATATGCGCGACACGCTTCATGCTGCTGTGCAAACGTTTTTCGGCTGATAATATTAGTCTTTAATGATAAGAGGCCTTATTGAGTTAATAACTCAATAAGTTTGATTTGAGGTTGTTGATCAAGGTGGTTTATTATGTCAAAAGTTGTACTTGAAGATTACGCAGAGTTTCTAGAAAAAATTGCGCCAGAAGTAAGAAGCGTTTTAGATGCAACATTTCAAGATGCTGCTCGTGTTATTTCGCCAGCAGGTTTAAGAGATTACTTGGATGGTGCTAAATCATTATGCAGCCTAGGAAAGGGTAATGACTTAGTTATTACTTATTTAGAAGTAATGCCACAAATTGCAAAAGAATGTGGTGAAGATATTATTCCTGACTGTGTTACCTCAGCTTTAAAAACGTCGTCGCTTACTTCGGGTGAGGTAATCTCTTTGTTGTTATCGACACTTCCAGTAGTTTCTAGACATTTGGGCGATGCTCAATTGGTTCGTGGCTACTTAACCATGATTCATCAATTAGCTTCAACAGCTGCTCGCGGCTTACGCCCAATGTTGATAAATATTGATGAATTGCTTTCAAAATTAACGTTAAGTGGTTTGCGTAGATGGTCTCAATTTGGTGCAAAAGCATATCGTCGAGATTTTAAAAATCTTACCTCTTATTTTTCACTAGACTCTGCTGATTCTCGTGCGATGCTTGAAAAAGAGCGTCGTGGTGTATTGTTTGTTAGAGTGCAACGCAAGCTGAATTTTTATTTAAGAGCTTTATGGGGTCGTGATTTCTTTATTCGTCCGACTGGTGCTGATTTTGCCGATTTTAGACCTTATGTAGAAGATCGAATTATGTATGTACCTGATGCATTAGATGATGTTGAAGGTGTTGCGGGCTTAGAAGTGTATCGTGCGACTGTAGCGCATATGGCTTCACACATGATGTATACCAGTAAGTCCATGTCAGCAGAGCAACTTAGTCCTGCGCAAATGTTCTTTATTGGTCTACTTGAAGATGCGCGTGTTGAGTATAAAGCTGTACAAGAATTCCCGGGTTTGAAAAAATTGTGGCGCTCATTAATGCTGTTAGAACATGATGAGCCTTCAGAGCACAATACCATGGATATCCTTGAAGGGTTTGCTCTACAACTATTAGATTCAGAGGTAAAAGGCGGTGACGAGCAACTGAATAAATTCGCAGAAAAATTCCACAGTAAGATTGAAGAAAACCAAGATGACAATCATTTTTCCTGGCTGATGGGTGTTGAGCTTTATAATATTTTTGAAGGCCGGAAAGAAATCCCTAGTTTGAGAATTCTAGAGCGATATCGCATTGATTATCGTGATGACAATAGAATTATTTGGCATTATGAAGATATCAACTGGGATCTAGGTATTGAGTATATGGCAGCTAGTAAAGCTCAAGTTCGCTATGAAGTTAGTCCGTTGATGATGGCACATGAAGTTGATTGTGAATTGGCTGGTGATGATGCTCAAGAAGTATGGATCTGTAAAGATTTAATGCGTTTTTATGAAGATGACTTAACAGATACCGCCCGTTCATTTAATGAAGAGTGGGGTAAAGAGCCAATTTCTGATCCATTCCATTATCATGAGTGGGATTACCAAATTCAATTGCATCGTCCTGACTGGGCGACAGTTTATGAGCGTCGAGCAACCAAAGGAAATCCAGAGGATATTGATGCAATCTTATTAGAGCATAAGCCTATTGCGCATAGAATTCGACAAATTATTGATTTATTATCACCAGCTGGTGTTCAACGTAAGCGTGGACTTGAAGATGGTGATGAGGTTGATCTTAATGCTGCGATCGATGCTATGATCGCAATTCGCATGGGTGACCAGCCTAGTCCTCGTATTACTATGCGTAATGTACTTAATACTAGGGATTTATCAGTAGTTGTATTGCTCGATCTTTCCGAATCCACTAATGAAATGGTTGGTGATAGTGATAAAACTATTTTACAACTTACTCGTGAAGCAGCAACTTTAGTTTCAACAGCGATTGAAGGTATTGGAGATCCGTTCGCACTACATGGCTTTGCATCCGATGGTCGTCATGATGTGCAGTATTTCCGCTTTAAAGATTTTAATCAGCATTTTGATGATGAGGCTAAGGCTCGCCTTGCGGGTATGCAGGGTGGTTTATCTACTCGTATGGGTGCAGCGCTTCGTCATGCAGGCACACATCTACACAAGCAGCAAGAAAAGCGCAAGTTAATTTTGTTAGTTACTGATGGTGAGCCGGCAGATATTGACGAGACAGATCCGCAACACTTACGATTTGATACCAAGAAAGCTGTAGAAGAATTGTATTCAACAGGTGTTCTAACTTATTGTTTAACGTTAGATCCACAAGCTGATTCGTATGTTAAGAGAATCTTTGGTGAAAACAATTACACGGTTATTGAGAATGTTGAAAAATTGCCAGAACAGTTGCCATTGTTATTCGCAAGTCTAACTGCTTAATTGCACATGTTTGAGGATGATGAAAAACTCATTGAGTTTGTTCCTAAATATCCTCATACATTACCTCAAGATTGGGCCGATTCAAACAACCCAACAGTCTATGAGATAAGTGCAACGCTAGATACATTAAAAAAAATGTATGCAGAGCAAACTAAAGATCTAAATCAAGGGCGCATAGATCAAGAAACTGGTGAAGAAAACTTGCGCAACATAGCAACTAATTACCAAACCATTAAATCCATATTATTTCAACCTCGCTAAGCAAGGAAAGTATTTTGAAAACAGAAGATAAGCCGTTAATTTTTGAAGTTAGTCAGAGTAATTTTGAAGATTTAGTTATCCATAATTCTACCCATATTCCTGTGATTGTAGAATTTATGGCTGTTTGGGCTGGACCATGTATTCAAATGTCAGACGAGCTTTCACAATTGGCAACAGAATTTCCTGGTGATTTTATTTTTGCCAAAATTGATATTGATGAGCAAGAGGAGTTAAAAGATCAGTTTTCAGTTACAAACGTGCCAACTATTGTCGTTTTCAAAGATGGCGTTGAAGTGCAAAGAGAAGAAGGGCAGTACCGAACTGATGAGTTAAGATTGTTGTTAAAGCATTATGGCGTATTTAGAGAGTCCGATGAGGTGCGTGAAAAAGCGCGCGAACAACATCTACTAGGCGAAACATCTGAGGCGATCATGCTATTAACACAAGCCATTAAATCTGATCCGAGCAATGTCAGAGTGGCACTTGATATGGTTCAAATATTTCTTGATATTAGCGAACTTGAGCAAGCTGAAGGTTTGTTTTCTAGATTGGGTGATGAGGCTAGAAATAGTGAAATCGGATTATCTATTTCGAGCCAACTAAATTTTAAAAAATTAGCACAAGACACAATAGGAATTGAATCATTACAAGTATTGTTATTAAAAGAACCGGATAACAATCAAGCTCGCTTTGATTTGGCTGTATGCTTCATTGCCCAGCATAACATTGAAAAAGGCGTTGAGTTGTTATTTAAGATTCAACAAAATGATGATAAATTTAGAGAGGGTGCTGCCAGAGAGATGATTGGCATGATATGCAATATGCTAGAAAAAACCAATCCAGAAATGAGCACTAATTACCGTCGTCAACTGGCTAATTCAATTAGCAAGTGATATTTATCAAATAAACAGTAATTACCGTTAGTTTTTAGCCAAACTTACTATAATTTTTTTTTATACAAGATGCTTGAAAGTATAAAAAACAACCCCATATACCCAATAAGATAAACAAAGTGTTTTTGTTAAATGCATTAGTGTTACAAAGCTATAGCTACACATAAGCCTTTAGAATTTAGTCTACATTTTTAATTTAGGAGAAAACAATGAATATTCGCCCCCTTCACGATCGCGTAATTGTTCGTAGAACAGAAGAAGAAAAAACAACTGCAAGTGGTTTAATCATTCCAGATTCAGCAACTGAAAAACCTTCTCAAGGAGAAGTTTTAGCTGTAGGTAAAGGTAAAACGACTGATAATGGTACTATTGTTGAGCTTGATGTTAAAGTTGGCGATACAATTGTATTTGGCCAATTCGCAGGTACAGAAATCAAATCAGACGGTGAAACTTTGCTAATTATGCGCGAAGATGACATTGTTGCAATAATCGATTAAAGGAGAAATTAAGAATGGCAAAGGATATTAAATTTAGCTCAGATGCTAGAAACCTAATGCTAGACGGCGTTAACATGCTGGCTAACGCTGTAAAAGTTACATTAGGACCAAAGGGTAGAAATGTAATTATTGATCGCTCTTTTGGCTCGCCACACATCACTAAAGATGGTGTGACTGTAGCTCAAGAAATTGAATTAGAAAATAAATTTGAGAACATGGGTGCTCAAATGGTTAAAGAGGTTGCTTCTAAAACTAATGATATTGCAGGCGACGGCACAACTACCGCTACAGTATTAGCTCAAGCCTTAATTGCAGAAGGCGTTAAGTCTGTAGCTGCTGGCATGAATCCAATGGATCTTAAGCGCGGCATCGATAAAGCAACTGAAGCTGCAGTTAAGGCTTTAAGAAGTCTATCTCAAACTTGTAATGACACAAAGGCCATTGCTCAGGTTGGTACGATTTCTGCAAACTCAGATGCATCTGTAGGTAATATTATCGCTGAAGCTATGGAGCGTGTAGGTCAAGCTGGCGTGATTACAGTTGAAGAGGGCTCTGGCTTTGATAACGAATTAGAAGTGGTTGAAGGCATGCAGTTTGAGCGTGGCTATTTATCACCATATTTTGTTAATAACCAAGATGCAATGACTGCAGATTTAGACCATCCATTAATTTTAATGCATGATGCGAAAATCTCTAATATTCGTGACTTATTGCCAACGTTAGAAATAGCGCAAAAATTAGGCAGACCATTATTAATTATTGCTGAAGATATTGAAGGCGAAGCGTTGGCGACATTAGTAGTTAACAACATGCGCGGTATTGTTAAAGTTGCAGCGGTTAAGGCGCCTGGTTTTGGTGCTCGTCGTAAGGCAATTTTACAAGACATAGCAATTTTAACTGGTGGTGAAGTAATTTCTGAAGAAATTGGTTTATCATTAGAGACAGTAACTGAATTGCAGCTTGGTTCAGCTAAGCGTATTGAAGTGGGCAAAGAAGAAACTATTGTTGTAGATGGTGCTGGCTCTAAAGAGTCAATTAATGGCCGTGTTGCTCAAATTAAAGCACAATTGGAAACAACAACTTCAGAATACGATTTAGAGAAGCTAAGCGAGCGCTTAGCTAAATTATCAGGTGGTGTTGCAGTGATTAAGGTTGGTGCAGCAACAGAAGTTGAGCTGAAAGAAAAGAAAGATAGAGTTGACGATGCATTGCATGCAACTCGTGCAGCTGTTGAAGAAGGTGTTGTACCAGGTGGTGGTGTTGCGTTGGTTCGTGCTGTTAAGCTTATGACTGATATTAAGGGTGACAATCATGACCAAGATATTGGTATTACAATTCTTAAGCGCGCTATGGAAGCACCACTTAGGCAAATCGTTGCCAATGGCGGCGGTGAAGCATCAGTTGTTTTAAACAATGTTGCAGCAGCTGAAGGTAATTATGGCTATAACGCTGGTAACGATACTTATGGCGATATGCTAGAAATGGGTATCCTTGATCCAACTAAGGTGACTCGTGCAGCTTTACAGCATGCAGCGAGCATCTCTGGATTAATGATTACTACTGAAGCAATGATTACTGACATTCCACAAGAGGCTGGTGCTGCACCGGCGGGTGATATGGGTGGTATGGGCGGCATGATGTAAATGACCCGCTAAGTTTTTATCACCTTTAAATGCTAGAATGATATAAAGGTGATGAGTAACTTTCTTGCTAGGTATCTAGTGATATAAAAAAGCCCCGTTATACGGGGCTTTTTTTTTGCATACGATTTAAATATATTGCTAAATCAGTGAAAATATGGGAGTAGATTATGAGTTTACATGGCTTGGTATTATTCAAATTCTTGCTCGACAAAATCAAGATCTATTTGAATATTGGAATTGTCTAATAATTCTAAACATTTTGGCACAGCTAGGAATACTGCACCTAAGCATACAGCTATTGCTGCAGGTTTTCCCGGTAGATTGATGATCAAGCTTGATCCTCGTGTGCCAGCAGTTTGACGTGACAAAATAGCGGTTGGGACCGTGCGTAAACTCACATTACGCATTTGCTCGGCAAAGCCATCAAAGATTCGTTCACACACAGCATGCGTTGCTTCAGGAGTAACATCGCGTGTGGTTGGTCCTGTGCCACCGGTGGTTAGAATTAAATTACACTGCAGGTCGTCAGCAAAGCTAATCATAGTTTTTTCGATCAAAGCTTGCTCATCTTCAATAATAATGTGCTCAACCTCATAAGGAGAAAGTATGGCACTCTTGATCCAGTCTTGCATGGCAGGTCCGCCAATATCTTCGTATTCACCACGAGCAGCTCGATCTGATATTGTAATAAATCCAACCTTTATTTTTGTAGTATTCATTTTCTAGCGTCTATTTAATAAATTGTCATTAATTTTAACCTGAAGTTTTTGCTGAATTCAAAAAAATATAAGTCATAACACCATAAATGAGAGTTTTTTCTGAGATAGGTTGAGTAAATTAAAAAAACTTTTAATTAAAGATATCTACTTTAATAATCTATAAATAGAGGGGTTGAGATTTACCACTGAATATAAAGTTGATTGTAAAGATACTCAAGATAAAGGCTGATATAATTTTTTTTTATTAATGAAGCTTTGGTTATCTAGGTTTTTTTTAGGCTAATAGTAACCATAACAAAAAGGAGTTTACTTTAAGATGAAAATTAATGAACGAGACATTGAATTAGACGAGGAAGGATATTTGATTCACCCTGAGGATTGGGATCATGATGTGGCACTTGAGTTGGCCAATTCAGAAAATATTGAATTGAGTGATGATTATTGGACGGTGTTTGATTTTATGCGTAATTTTTATGATGATAATGGTGTTGCGCCTGACGTACGACATACAACCAAACAAATGGTGAGTGATTTTGGTGTTGATAAAAAAGTTGCCAAAACTAAATTATTTACCATGTTTCCTTATGGTTACGTCAAACAAGCATGCAAAATATCGGGCATGAGGCGTCCCAGGGGTTGGAGTACTGGCTAATAAAAAATAAAGTTATTATTAGGTTTGCTTAATAGTTGAGTCATCCGCCAGTAACAGGTGGATAAAAAGCCACCTCATCGTCATTGTTTAATTGGGTTGAGTTGTTGGCAATTACCTGGTTTACAGCGCATAGAATATTGCTTGGAAAATGCCGCTCCCCATACTGATTAATTAATAATGATCTTAGCTCCATTACAGTCATATCAGGGGTTGCTAGTATCTCTTCATTAGAAATATTAAGAGATTCTTTTAGTGAAGCGAAGTATAAGATATTCATCCGCCAATTTCCACCATTTGGACGTTATTGATATTATTCATGTTGGTGTCAAATTCATGTTTTTCAGGTTTGTGAGTAATGGCATTAATAATCATAGTCTTAATGTCATTATCATTCATGTTTGATCTAATCGCATCACGCAAGGAGATTGAATTTTCCTGACCAAGGCATAAGATTAACTGTCCTTTGGCAGTTAGCCTGACACGGTTACAACTACTGCAAAAATTATTAGAAACTGCTGAAATTGTACCTACTGATGTTTCGGTGTTATTGATTAGGTAAGATTTTGCAGGCCCTGCTGTTTGTTTAGATTTAACTGTAATCAATCGATCTGGTAAGTGCGCACGTATTCTTTTTACGATTTCAGCTTCACTATAGTGATGATCTACTGCGTCAATCCCTGCTGCACCAATTGGCATGGTTTCGATAAAGCGAATGTCAATTTTACGTTCAATGGCAAAGTCAATCATGGCTTCGATCTCATCGTCATTAACACCACGCATCACCACCATATTTAACTTAATAGGATTCATGCCTGATTCGATAGCGCTGTCAATGCCTTGAATGACCTTATCTAAATCTCCGCCACGAGTAATCTGTTCAAATCGATCTTGGTTGAGTGAATCAATAGAAATATTAACCCGATTAATGCCGGCTTTTTGTAGTTGATTGGCGATTGGCGATAATAAATGTGCATTGGTTGAAAGGGGAATATCATCAATGCCAGGAATTTCACCAAGCATGGTCGCTAGCTTCAGAATATCTTTGCGTAAAAGTGGCTCACCACCTGTTAACCTGACTTTAGTAATTCCTAATTCAGCAAACAGTCGTACAATTCTAGCAAGCTCTTCGTATGATAATATCTCATTCCTAGTTGTGTCTGTCACATGATCTTCGTCACGGCAATAGTGACAACGATAGTTACAATGATCCGTTACCGATACCCTGAGATAGGTAATATTTCGATTAAATGGATCGGTTAATTGC
Source organism: Candidatus Thioglobus sp. (assembly GCA_012964205.1). GTDB lineage: Bacteria > Pseudomonadota > Gammaproteobacteria > PS1 > Pseudothioglobaceae > Thioglobus_A. The sequence continues at coordinate 309 of DTUI01000050.1, read as the reverse complement.
TTCATGTCTACGCTTTCCAATCTCCAGACTTTCCACCTGATTTTTCAAGTACTTGGGTGTGGCTAATCACCATACCGCGATCAACTGCCTTACACATGTCGTATACAGTGAGTGCCGCAACACTAGCTGCAGTCAGCGCCTCCATTTCTACTCCAGTCTTACCTGCGAGTTTAGTGGTGGCAATAATCTCAATACTTGAATCCTTAGTGTTAGCAGTTAACTCCACACTAACCTTGGTTAGCATTAGAGGGTGGCACAATGGAATAAGGTCGGCACACTTTTTAGCCGCTTGAATGCCAGCGATACGTG
>DTUI01000049.1 GCA_012964205.1 Candidatus Thioglobus sp. | reverse complement strand
TCAGAGGCATAGACTGAGAAAACAGGGAAAATCATAAACAACCCGAACATACGAGTTGCCATAATAGATGAGATTTTAAGCGCGAAAAAACGCTCTTGCTTGTTCATTAATATACGTTGAGTTTAGTTTTCTAAAGAGTAGTGTGGTTCGTATAAAGGGTAACTCTTTTTAAGTACACGACGCGCATCTTTTGCCAATGTTTCCATGCCAATTGCATCGTAATTATAGGCCATTAAATGTAATGCAGCTGGTACTGATGGCGTGTTAGGGTATTTTTCAATAATGTATTTGCATCGGTTAACAGCAGCAATATTGGCGCTTCTTTTGCTGTAGAAAATTGCGACGAATAGTTCATGTCTTGCCAAAATATTTCTAAGTACAATTAGGCGTGTTTTGGCTTCTGCAGCATATTCAGTTGTTGGAAATTTGTCAATTAAAGCCATGTAATAGTTAAACGCATCACGCACACTATCTACATCACGTTGTGCATTATCAGTAATATAATCATCTAAGATAGAGCGAGATTTATCTTCTGAAATAACACCACGTAGATAATAAGCATAAGGTGTTGAGAAGTGCTCAGGATAAAGCTTGATGTAATTATTAAGATGATCAATGGCTTGATCATAATCCTCACCTTTGTAAAGCGCATAAGCGATTTCTAGTTTAGATTGTAGGGCGTATTTAGAGCCGGGGTAAGCAGCCTGTAGCTGTTCAAATAATTCGATGGCTTTATCAGTTGCATTATTTGATAACTCCTGTTTGGCTTCATTAAAGAAGGCTTTAGGCGACAAACCCTTGGTGATAGATTCTCTTTTAACTTCTTCTTCTGACCAAAAACAACCGCTTAGTGAAAGCATTAACAATGGCAATATTAAAATCAGTTTTGTACTGCGTAAAAAAATATAAGAGCCGTTTTTATTGTTCATTTTAAGTGGGTTAGTTTTTATCTAATATGCCAGCATTATACTGATTGACACTAGATTATAATGGCAAAGAATGACTAAGTTTTTATGAAATATGGGTAAATGAGTTTATTTAAAAAAAGAATCTTAATTAGTGACTTATGTAAAGTGCTGGAAGCCTACATGCCTACAGATCAGGTCGAGAGCGTGTATCAGGCTTATATTGTTGCTGCAACAGCTCATGATGGGCAATATCGCCGCTCAGGCGAGGCTTATGTTTTTCACCCAATTAATGTGGCCATGATTTTGGCTGAGTTAAAACTAGATCATCATTGTGTTATCGCAGCGTTACTGCATGATTGTATTGAAGACACTTCTTTAACTTATGAAGACATTGTTAAAGATTTTGGTGAAGAGGTAGCACATATTGTACAAGGCGTCTCAAAACTTACTGGTTTAGAGTTTCATTCAACTATTGATAAACAAGCGCAAAACTTTAGGAAGCTATTTTTAGCTATGAGTACCGATATGCGAGTGATGATGATCAAGTTGGCTGATCGTCTACACAACATGCGAACGCTTAAAGCCATGAGTCGAGATAAGCAGATTAGGATTGCTAAAGAAACAGCTGAAATTCATGCGCCTATTGCTAGGCGTTTAGGTTTGAATAGTATTAGGGTTGAGTTGGATAATTTGTGTTTTGAAATTACCCACCCTTACCGTTACAAGGTGTTGATACACCAAATTAAAAAACAATGTGGTAATCGAAAAAAGATTATTAATCACATTCAAAAGGAGATTGAAGCGCGTCTTGAACAAGAAGGGCTAACCCAAGTAATTATTACAGGTCGTAGAAAGCAGCCCTGCAGTATCTACAAGAAGATGAAGATTAAGCAGTTAAAGTTTTCTCAAGTGCTTGATATGTATGCTTTTAGGGTGGTGGTGGATGATGTTGCGCAGTGTTATCAAGCACTGGGCATCATTCATAATCTGTATAAGCCATTACCAGGTAAGTTTAAAGATTACGTTGCTTTGCCTAAGTCTAATGGTTATCAGTCGCTACATACGGTGTTGTTTGGGCCAAATAAGATTTTTATTGAAGTACAAATTCGTTCAGAAGATATGCACTTTATATCAGAGTACGGTATTGCTGCACACTGGCATTACAAAAGTAGCAGTAGTAATCCATCTGAATTAGCCAGCAACTGGCTAGGATCCTTGTTAGACATTCAAAAAAATTCAGGTACTTCGATAGAGTTTTTAGAGGAAACAAAGACCGATTTATTCCCTTCTGAAGTATTTGTCTTTACTCCGCAAGGAGATATTATTCAGATGCCTTATAAATCAACTGTATTAGATTTTGCCTATGCCATTCATACCAATGTAGGTAATCGAAC
>DTUI01000048.1:4149-10951 GCA_012964205.1 Candidatus Thioglobus sp. | reverse complement strand
GTGCGTTTCAAGCAAAAATTTAATTGATATTAAAGTAAAATAAATTTAAATTTTTTCAGGAATATTATTAATGAGCGAAATCTATAATTTTAGCGCCGGTCCAGCTATGCTACCTAAGCAAGTGCTTAGTCAAATTCAAGCAGAGTTGGTTGAGTATGGCAATGCCAAAGCATCGGTAATGGAGATCTCTCATCGTAGTGTTGATTTTATGCAAATGGCACAAAAAGCCGAACAAGACTTGCGCGATCTAATGAATATTCCGAGTAATTACAAAGTATTGTTTTTACAAGGTGGTGCTTCGGCTCAATTCTCTATGGTGCCGATCAATTTATTGCGTGGCAAGACTAATGTGAATTATGCCAATACTGGCCATTGGTCAGTTAAAGCAATTGCTGAAGCGCAGCGTTACGCTCAAGTAAATATTTGTACAGATAGTACATCTAATAAATTTACTGATATTGAAGATTTTGCTAATTGGAAAATTGATGAATCTGCAGCATATCTTCATTACACGCCGAATGAAACCATTGCCGGTCTAGAGTTTGATTTTATTCCTGAGGTTGACATGCCGATTGTGGCTGATATGTCATCAACCATTCTTTCTCGTGAAGTTGATGTATCTAAATTTGGTGTGATCTACGCAGGTGCACAAAAAAATATCGGCATGTCAGGAACGACTGTTGTGATTGTGCGTGAAGATTTAATCGGTGATGTGGTGCCAAAACAGCCGATTTTGTTTGATTATGCTACACAAGCTAATAATGATTCAATGCATAACACACCTTCAACCTTTTCTTGGTATGCAGCAGGGCGTGTGTTTGAGTGGTTAAAAGAGCAGGGTGGTATTGCTGAAATGGCTATCATTAATGAACGAAAAGCTAACAAACTTTACCAAGCGATTGATAGCTCTGATTTTTATTCAAACCCAGTGAATCCACAGTATCGTTCATGGATGAATGTGCCATTTATTTTGGCAGACGACAAACTAGATAAGTTGTTCTTGGAAAAGTCTTATAATGCTAACTTATTGGCGCTAAAGGGTCACAAGTCTGTGGGCGGAATGCGCGCTAGTATTTATAACGCTATGCCAGAAAGTGGCATAGATACATTAATTGAATTTATGGCTGATTTTGAAAAACAATATGGGTAATAAAACACTAGCAGAATTACGAATTGAAATTGACACACTAGACAAGCAAGTCCAGGCGTTAATTGGTAAGCGTGCTGATTTAGCAGGCGAAGTAGCTGAGGTTAAAAGAGCGACTGATGTTAATAGCGTCTTTTATCGACCTGAGCGCGAAGCGCAAGTGCTTCGCTCTATTATTGAGCGTAACGATAGCCAGTTGAAAGATAAAGACATGGCACATATTTTTCGTGAAATTATGTCCGCCTGTCTTGCTTTGGAGCAACCTTTAAATATCGCTTATTTAGGCCCTGAAGGTACGTTCACTCAAGAGGCGGCTTTAAAGCATTTTGGCCATGCAGTATCAACGCTTGATTGCGCTAGTATTGATGAGATTTTTCACCAAGTAGAAAAAGGCAATGCGCACTATGGTGTGGTGCCGATTGAAAATTCATCAAATGGTGTCATTGGTGGTACGGTTGATATGCTCTACTCACAAGATCTTAAGATTTGTGGCGAGGTGGAGATTTCTATTCAGCATCAGCTGATGAGTGCTGATCAATCTAAAGAGATTAAAGTAATTTATGCACATCAGCAAGCGCTTGATCAATGTCGTCGTTGGCTGGCTAATCATTATCCCAATGCACAGTTAAAAGCGGTTGCTTCGAATGCATTGGCAGCACGTATTGTTAAAGAAGAGGTGGGCGCTGCAGCAATTGCCTCTGAAGCAGCTTTAAGTCTTTATGACTTAGAAAGAATAGCTAAAAACATCGAAGATAAAGCTGGCAATACAACTCGATTCTTAATCTTAAGTAAGGAGTCTGTTGAGGCTTCTGGCAAGGATAAGACTTCGATTTTGGTGGTTACCAAGCACGAATCTGGCGCTTTGCTAGATTTGCTTGAACCATTTAAAGATCAAGATATTAATATGTTTCAGCTTGCGCGTCATCCAATTCCTGGTGTTAAGTGGGAGTATTTATTCCTGATTGATATTGAAGGTCATCAGGATGATGCAAAAATGAAATCTGCATTATCAGAAGTCAATAGTCGCGTACAAAAAATGAGTGTTTTAGGCTCTTATCCAATAGCAGTTTTATGAGTGTTTGCGATAGTATTAAATCCCTAAAGCCTTATCAGGGTGGCAAGCCAATTAGTGAGCTACAGCGAGAGCTAGGGCTTGATCGTGTGGTGAAATTAGCCAGTAATGAAAACCCGCTAGGAATTGGACAGCAAACTTTAGAAGCCATGCAACAGGCTGTTAGTGAAGTTGATCGATATCCTGATGGTAATGGCTTTGAACTCAAGCAGGCAGTTGGTAATCATCTTGATGTGTCAACTGATGCGATTACCTTGGGTAATGGTTCAAATGATATCTTAGAGCTTATTGCTAGAGCTTATGTTTGTCAAAGTACAGATGAGGTAATATTTTCTGAATATGCTTTTGTGGTTTATCCATTGGTAACACAGGCCTTAGGTGCTCAAGCTGTGGTTACAAAATCTAAAGATTTTGGCCATGATTTAGAAGCAATGCTACTTGCAATTACAGATAACACCAAGCTGATTTTTATTGCTAATCCGAACAATCCAACTGGCACGTTATTAAGAGACGATGAGATACATGCATTTTTATCTCGAGTGCCAAATTCAATTACCGTGGTTTTAGATCAGGCTTATTTTGAATATTTAGACGATAAAGATGTGGCTATCAAATGGTTAAAAGAATTTGATCATTTGATTATCACTCGCACCTTCTCAAAGGCTTATGGTTTGGCTGGTTTGAGAGTGGGCTATTCAGTCTCTAGTAGTAAAATTGCTGATTACATTAATCGTATTCGTCAGCCATTTAATGTTAATCATATTGCTCAAGTTGCGGCTGTTAGTGCGCTGAGCGATCAATCACATTTGGTTCGTTCGGTTATTGCTAATAAAAATGGATTAAAACAACTGGCTAGTGGTTTTGATAAATTGGGTTTGAGTTATATTCCTTCTTCGGCAAATTTTATCTCTGTTAAAGTGGCCGATTCGGCAAAGCTTTACCAGCAATTATTAGAACTTGGTTTTATCGTTCGCCCGGTTGAAATGAAAAACTACTTAAGAGTATCAATTGGCACCTCTAGAGAAATTTCAGATTTCTTAGATGCGCTAAAGTCAGTATTATGATGAATAGAATTTGTATTATTGGTGTTGGTTTAATTGGCGGGTCTTTTGCCGCAGGTTTGAAACAATCTAACCAAGTACATACTATTGTTGGTTATGGCAGAAATGAAGCGAACCTAATCAAAGCGCAAGAATTAATGGTGATAGATGAATATTCTTTAGATATTTCTGAAGCGTTAAAAGACGTTGACTTGGTTTTGATCGCCACGCCTGTTAATAGTTTTAAAGCAATATTAGAAATGATCAAACCTTATATTACTGAGCAGGTGATTGTTACTGACGTGGGTAGTACCAAAGCCAGTGTAATTAATATTGCTAAGCAGGTGTTTGGACATATGCCAAAAAATTTTATTCCAGCGCATCCAATTGCAGGCAGAGAACAAAGTGGTGTTGAAGCCGCACAGGCCGATTTATTTAACAATAAGCGCGTTATTATTACCCCTGAAGATAATTCTAATGCACTTTCAGTTTCTGCTGTTAGTGCTTTATGGCAAAGTGTGGGCGCTAAAGTAGAGGTTATGGATGCGGATAAGCATGATGATTTATTAGCAATGACCTCTCATTTGCCGCATATGCTTGCCTTTTCTCTGATGGATTATTTAATGAGTAGCAATCCTGATGCGTGCCATTATGCTGCTGGTGGATTTAAAGATTTTTCACGTATAGCTTCGAGTGATGCAGTCATGTGGCGAGATATTTGTATTAATAATCCAGATCAAATCATTAAACATATTGAGGGCTATCAAGAAAGTTTAAGTAGCATAGCCCATCTAATTAAAAACAATCAACCAGAAGAATTGGAGAAATTATTCTCCGATGCGAAGTCTGCAAGAGATAACTGGTTAAAAAACTAAAAAAATATTATGAGTAAGTTTATCGCAAGTCCGGCATCAACTTTGTCGGGCGAATTAAAAGTCCCTGGTGACAAGTCTATTTCACATCGCTCTATTATGCTTGGCTCATTAAGCCACGGCATTACAAAGGTAAGTGGTTTCTTAGAGGGTGAAGATGCTTTATCAACGCTTAAAGCATTTCAAGCCATGGGTGTCAAAATTGAGCGTGAAGGCGATAATGTAACTATTCATGGCGTTGGTATTAATGGATTAAAAAAACCAGAAGGGCCGTTAGATTTAGGCAACTCAGGTACCTCTATTAGATTAATGTCAGGCATTCTTGCTGCGCAAGCATTTGATTGTGAGTTGATTGGCGATGAGTCTTTATCAAAACGCCCAATGGGTCGAGTAATCAACCCATTAAAAGACATGGGTGCGGTGATTGATAGCAATGATGGCAAGCCACCATTAAAGATTACAGGTGGCCAGCAATTAACAGGCATTCATTACGACTTGCCGGTTGCATCTGCACAAGTTAAGTCTTGTGTTTTATTGGCAGGTTTATATGCGCAAGGTGATACTTGCGTGACAGAACCGGCACCTACTCGTGATCATACTGAACGCATGTTAAAAGGCTTGGGTTATGATGTTCGTGTGAACGATAATCAGATGTGCTTAACTGGTGGCGGCGAATTGACAGCAACCGAGATTCAAGTACCAAGCGATATATCTTCAGCAGCTTTCTTTATGGTGGCTGCTTGTATAGCACCACAAGCCGACATTACATTACTGGGTGTCAATATCAATCCAACCAGAACAGGTGTGATTGACGTTTTAAAATTAATGGGTGCTAGACTAACAACTTCAAATCAACGTGAAATCGGTGGTGAATTATTGGCCGATATTCGTATTCAGTCATCTGAGCTTAAGGGTATTCATATACCTGAGTCGTTAGTGCCGCTTGCTATTGATGAATTTCCAGCTGTGTTTATCGCTGCGAGTTGCGCTAAGGGCGAAACCATACTGACAGGCGCTAAAGAGCTTAGAGTAAAAGAGTCTGACCGTATTCAGGTGATGGCCGATGGTTTGAGTATTTTAGGTATTGAAAATGAAGTATTGGATGATGGTATAAAAATTCAAGGCGGCCAATTTCAAAAGCCTACAGCAATGATTGAATCTCATCACGATCATCGAATCTCGATGTCTTTTGCAGTGGCATCGTTAAGGTGTGATTATCCGATTGAAATCAACGGTGTTGATAATGTCATGACTTCTTTTCCAAACTTTGTTGAACTTTCTAATTCAGCAGGATTAAATATTGTTGAAGTTTAGAAAATTACTAGACATTAAAAAAGGCGCTCATTGAGCGCCTTTTTTATTAAGTTAAAAAGCTTAGTGCTTAGTAACCACCTTTACGTCTAGTTTCTGGAAGGCCGGCAACTTTACCAGCTTGCTTAGCAGGGCCTTTAGGGAATAAAGCGTATAACTCTTTTGTGCCTAATTTACCGTCCCAGTCAGATTTTAAGCCTTTCACCATGTTACGTTCGTTAGGCTGGTTAGCGTTATTGTTGATGTATTCTTCACGCAGGAAGTTGATTAATTTAAAGCTGTCAGCTGATAGCTCAACGCCTTCTTCTGCTGCAATCTCTTGAGCAATATCCTCGTTCCAATCTGTTAAGTTTACTAAGTAACCGTGAGCATCTCTATCTAAATCTGCTAATGCCATTGTATTTCCTCCAATGTGAAAAACTATAAAAAGAAGTTATTATATAATAACCATCTTTTGTATTTGCTTTTTTTTATAAAGGTATTAACTTATGACACTTGAAAACGCTGCACCATTTTTTGCTTGGGATGTTTCCTCTTACTTGGCACTCTTTTTAATCACGGCCTTTATGATTGTTAGCTTGGATCATTTGTTTTTTAATAAGGCTGGCGATTCATCCCACTCAACGCCTAATAAAACAGGATTCTCTAAGTTTGTTTATTTCGTTATGTTTTTACGATTTAATAAAAATGAAAAATATTTAAACCGTCCAAAGATGGTGCAATGGTCTGCAGAGTTTTTTCCAGTCTTGTTGTTGGTGTTTGTTTTACGTGGTTTTATTGTAGAGCCTTTTAGAATTCCATCAAATTCGATGATGCCAACCTTATTGACGGGTGATTTTATTTTGGTGTCTAAATTTAACTACGGTATTAGTGTCCCTATTCTAAACAAAAAACTAATTGAATTTGATAAGCCTGAGAGAGGGGATGTGATTGTTTTCAGATATCCTAATTATGAGAAAAATGACAAATATCAGGGTGCTGATTTTATCAAGCGTATTGTCGGTGTTCCAGGTGATGAAATTATTTATCATGCAGATCAGTTGCGCGTTAATGGCGTTAAGATTGCTTATGAAGATTTTAAGGATTATCAAGGTGTTGAATCAGGCACTGGCATGACTGGATTTAAGCATCAGAGAGAGTTGCTAGGCTCTAATCCGCATGATATTCTTCTTGAGCCTAATCAAGCGTCAAGAGGTGTTAAAGCAACAGTACCTGCAGGGCACTTTTTTGTTATGGGTGATAATCGCGCACGTAGTAGTGATTCACGCTTCTGGGGTTTTGTTCCAGAAAGCTATGTCATTGGTAAGGCTTTCGGCATTTGGATGCATTATGATGATTCGTTAAAGTTTGAACGAATTGG